>NZ_CADEAU010000198.1 GCF_902825405.1 Micromonospora maritima
CGGGCCCGCGCACGGGACCAGGTGGCCGCTCTCACCGAGCGGGAACGCGACGTGGCGGTGCGCGTCGGCCAGGGCCTGTCGAACGCCGAGATCGCCGCACCGCTCTGGCTGCTGGAACGGGGTGTGTGCGGGTGGCTCGCGGTCGGCCGGCGACTACGCGGCGGGATGCCCTACGCGGGCCGCCGGCTGCGGGTGGCGGCCCACTCCACCCGGGCGTTGCGCCGGCGCTCGGCCCGGCGAGGGCCGGACGAGCTGGTGCTCTGGGTGGGCAGCGCGGCCGTGCGGCCGGAACACGAGGCGGGGGCCCGTCCTGTCGCCGGAGCGACCGGAGGGACCCCCGCCTGACGGGAGACGCCGTCAGGAACGCGCCTGGTGGGCGCTCTCCCGCACGTCCTGCGCGGCGCTGCGGCCGTCGTCCTTGACCGCCTGGGCGGCGTCCTGCGCGGTCGACCGCACCGACTCGGCGGCGTGCTGCGCCGGCTCGCGCAGCTCCTCCTTGAGTTCCCCGGCGACCTCGCCGAGCTTCTCCTTGACCACGCCGCCGTGCTCGGCGGCCTTCTCCTTGACCTGCGCGGCGAGCTGCTGCTCCCGGCGCGTGGCCGGGATCAGCGAGGAGACCAGCATGCCCACGCCGAAGGCGATCACGCCGGCGGCGATCGGGTTGCCCTCGGACTTCTGCCGCACCACGTGGGGCGCGCGGTGCGCGGCGTCGCTCACCGCGGAGGCGGCGGAATGGGCCTTGTCACCCACCGTGGACGCCGCCGAGGAGGCGTGGTCGCCCACCGAGTGCGCGGCGTGGCCGGTGCTGTGGCCGAGATCGGAAGCGGTTCCCATCACCTTGTCCTTCACGTTCGTCAGCGCGCTGCGGACGCGCTGCTTGCGGTCGTCGACGATGCGGCTCGGGCTGACCTTGTACGCCAGGGCGTCCACGTCCGAGCTGAGGCTGTTGCGGGTGGCTTCGATCTCCCGGCGGATCTGGTCGGGATCGGTGCTCATCGGGTGACTCCCTCCGGGTGCGGCTTGAGTGCGTCGGGGATGCGCTGCACGCTGTCGTTGGTCTGCTTCAGGCCGCGGATGCGCTCGGCGTTCTGCTTGGCCTTCGAGTAGAGGACGGCGGCGACCACGGCCCAGATCACGGCCACGATCAGCGCGGCCAGCCCTGAGTCCATGACGTTGTCGAGGAACTGCCAGATCGCGATGGAGACGAAGAGCGCCACCATGTAGCCGCCGAAGCCGGCGCCGCCGAAGAGACCGGCGGCCTTGCCCGCCTTCTTTCCCTCCTGGCGGATCTCGGCCTTGGCCAGCTCGACCTCCTGACGCATGAGCGTGGAGAGGTCGGTGGTGACCTCCCGCATCAGCTCACCGATCGAGCTGCTCCGCACCTCGTCGGCGTGGTGCGGCGCGCCCGTCGCCTGGTAGCCGGGGTCCTGCGTCGGCACGGTCATGCCGTTGCCTCCCTTCTGCCGGTCCGGCCGCTCACGGCCGGGTGACGCCGCTGGACGGGACGCCCGGCAGCGGGTCGGTCCGGCTCGGCGGGGGCAGCGGCTGCCCGGTGCCGCCCTCCGGGTCGGCCCAGGTGTTCGGCGCGCCGCCACCCGGGTAGGCCGCGCCCGGCGCCGAGTAGCCCGGGTCCGGCTCGGCGTAGGTGCCGGGGGTCGGGTCGAGGTAGCCGCCCGGCGGGGTCTGGGCCGGCACGGTCGGCGTGGTGGGGAGGACCGCGGTGCGCTCCGGGTCGTACGCCTGCCGCACGCCACCGTCGTCGTTGCCGACCGCGGCGATGTTGCGGGTGAGCCGGCCGGCGACCACGCCGAGCAGTGCGGCGCCGACCAGGAACGTGCCCGGGTTGCGGCGGGCGTAGCCCTTCACCTCGTTGAGCAGGTCGCCCGGCTCACGCTGCTCCAGCCAGCCGGCCACGCCGTGCACCCGCTCGGCCGCCTGGTGGGCCAGCTCGGTGACCGGGCCGGAGCCGCCACCCTGCTGCGCCATCGAGCGCATCTCGTCGGCCAGCGATCGCAGGCCGCTGGCGGCCCGCTGCTGCTGCTGACCGGCCTGCGTGGTGACCTGGTTGCGGGCCTCGCCGTAGAGGTCGCGGGCCTGCCGCCTGGCCTCGCCCACCACCTCCCGACCCTGCTCCTTGGCGGTCTGCGCGACCGCGCCACCGGCGCTCGCGGCGTCGGAGCCGACCTGGCGGGCCTGGTCGCGCACGCCGCCGCCGTTCGTGGACTCGTACGTGGCGGACGTGGGGGAAAGATCGTGAGTCATGGTGTCCCTTCCGCTCGTGCGTTCTCAGCGGTTGTGTTCGGGGGGTCACGCGAATTGGTTTCCGCGTGACAATTGCCCTACCCCCGGTCGTCGGGTCCATGCCTGATTCGTCATTTCTCTGCCGAACCGGCCCGCCCCGGTCACAGAATGGGGTGCCTGCCCGCCCGGGCGGCGTGGGCTCCACGGGGGTGACAGGGATGGCACGTGACGTGCGCGGACGTCCGTCGGCCCGGCCGGCGGTGCAGAAGGTGGCGCTCGCCGCCGCAGCCGTCTTCACGCTGATCGGCGTGCTCGGATTCGTTCCCGGCGTCACCACCCACTACGGCGACCTGACGTTCGCCGGGCACCACTCCGAGGCGAAGTTGCTCGGGCTGTTCCAGGTGTCGGTGCTGCACAACCTGCTGCACCTGCTGTTCGGTCTGGTCGGCCTGGTGCTGGCCCGGCGGCTGCCCGGGGCGCGGGTGTTCCTGGCCGGCGGCGGCGCGCTCTACCTGGTGCTGTGGTTGTACGGCTTCGCCATCGACCGGGACACGTCGGTGAACCTCCTCCCGGTCAACGACGCCGACAACTGGCTGCATCTGTTCCTCGGCTTCGGCATGCTCGCCTCGGGCCTGCTGCTGAACAACGACAGAGGCACCGGCAGCCGGCTGGACACTCCGATCGACCGGCCCTGACCAGGCGTGACACGCCGGGACGGCGTTTGTCGGGGTGGGCGGCGGGGCAGGAGGCCAACACGGGCGGTGGGCCCGGCGGGACGAGGAGGTCCGGCGATGCCACGGTGGTTACGGAACAACGCGCTCTCGGCCGCCATGTTCGGCGCGTTCCTGGTCTTCCTGCTGCTGCAGAGCGTCTTCGGCTGGCAGGTGCACAACGAGGAGCTGAGCCGGTACGGCGTCGCGCCGCTGAGCTGGTGGGCGTACCTGGGCACCGGGCACTTCGCCGAGGCGGTGTTCGAGAACTGGGAGTCGGAGTTCCTCCAGATGGGCGGCTACGTGCTGCTCACCGCGTACCTGGTGCAGCGGGGCTCGGCCGAGTCGAAGCCCGAGGGGCAGACGGACCGGCCGGAGGACCGCCGCGACCACGCCGGCCCCGACTCGCCGTGGCCGGTCCGGGTCGGCGGACTGCCGCTGGTGGTCTACCGCAACAGCCTCTCCGTCGCGCTGCTGATGATCTTCGCCGGGTCGTTCCTGGGCCACCTCGTCGGCGGCGTGGCCGCCTACAACCAGGAACAGGCGCTGGAGAGCGGCGCCGCCCCGATCACCGCCTGGCAGTTCCTCGGCACCAGCGACTTCTGGTTCCAGTCCATGCAGAACTGGCAGAGCGAGTTCCTGGCGGTGGGCGTGCTGATCGTGCTCAGCATCGTGCTCCGGCAGCACGCGAGCCCCGAGTCCAAGCCGGTCACCGCGGCGCACGCCGAGACCAGCGCCTGACCGCGCCGGTCAGGCGGCGACCGGGAGCTGCTTGGCGAAGCAGACGCTGTACGGGTTGTCGACGTACTCGCCGTAGACCGGCACGGGCCGGTAGCCGCTGGAACGGTAGAGCGCGATCGCGGCCGGCAGGTAGGTGCCCGTCTCCAGGCACACGGTGCGGTGCCCCTGCCGGAACGCCAACTCCTCCAGCGCGCCCAGCAACTGCCGGGCGATGCCCCGCCCCCGGTACGCCGGCCGCACGTACATCCGCTTCAGCTCGCCGGTGTCGGCGTCGAGCGCCTGGAGGCCGCCGCACCCGACCGCCCGGCCACCGACCACCGCGGCGAGGTAGCGGATGTCGCCGTGCACGACGGTGACCTGCCCGTCCAACCCGCCGTCGGCGTCGCGCAGCTCACGCTGCTGGGCGACGACGAGCGCGGCGATCTCCGGATCGGTGGCGGGCCGGGATTCGATCAGCATCCCGTCACGGTAGGGCGGGCGGATTTCGCGGAGGTTTCCGGCCACCGACCCCGAGGCGGCTACTCGGAGTCCGGTTCCGCAGGTGCGGGCGCCGCCTCGATCTCGTCCTCCGGCCGTACCCGGCGGGCCTTGCGGGCGGCCAGGCGGTCGGAGGCCGAGGGGCGGTTGGACTTCTCCTCCAGCCGCACGTCGGTGCCCCGGTTGCCGGGAACGAAGTCGGCGCCGGCGTACAGCGTCGGCTGCCAGTCGAACTCCCGCTCGCCGATGCGCACCAGGTCACCGGCCTGCGCGCCGGCCTTGGCCAGCTTCTCCTCCACGCCGAGGCGGGCCAGCCGGTCGGCCAGGTAGCCCACGGCCTCGTCGTTGTCGAAGTTGGTCTGCTTGACCCAGCGCTCCGGGCGGCTGCCCCGGACCGTGTACGAGCCGTCCGCCTCGGCCTCGATCGTGAAGCCGGCGTCGTCGACCGCCTTCGGGCGGATCACGATCCGGGTCGGCTCGGCCGGCGGGGCCGCGCGGCGGCCCTCCTCCACCAGCTCGGCCATCGCGTACGTCAGCTCGCGCAGCCCCTCACGGGTCGCGGTGGAGACGTCGAAGACCCGGAAGCCGCGGGCCTCCAGATCGGGGCGGACGATGTCGGCGAGGTCCTTGCCGTCCGGCACGTCGACCTTGTTCAGCGCGACCAGCCGGGGCCGGTCGGCGAGCCCGCCGTACTGGGACAGCTCGGACTCGATGGCGTCGATGTCGGCGAGCGGGTCGCGGCCGGGCTCCAGCGTCGCCGTGTCGACCACGTGCACCAGCACCGCGCAGCGCTCGACGTGGCGGAGGAACTCCAGGCCCAGGCCCTTGCCGGTGGCCGCGCCCGGGATCAGGCCGGGCACGTCGGCGACGGTGAACGTGTGGTTGTCCACCCGCACCACGCCCAGGTTCGGCACCAGCGTGGTGAACGGGTAGTCGGCGATCTTGGGCTTGGCCGCGGAGATCACCGAGATCAGCGAGGACTTGCCGGCCGAGGGGAACCCGACCAGGCCGACGTCGGCGACGCTCTTCAGCTCCAGCACCACGTCGAGCTTGTCGCCGGGCTCACCCAGCTCGGCGAAGCCGGGCGCCTTGCGGCGGGCGTTGGCCAGCGAGGCGTTGCCCCGCCCGCCCCGCCCGCCCCGGGCCGCCTCGAAGGTGGTGCCCACCCCGACCAGGTCGGCCAGCACCTCGCCGTCGAGGCTCTGCACCACGGTGCCGTTCGGCACCTTGATGACCAGGTCGCGGCCGTTGGCGCCGTCCCGGTTCGAGCCGGCCCCGCCCTTGCCGTTCTCGGCCTTCAGGTGCGGCCGGAAGTGGAAGTCGAGCAGCGTGGTGACCTGCGCGTCGACCACCAGCGACACGCTGCCGCCGTGGCCGCCGTTGCCGCCGTCCGGGCCGCCGAAGGGCTTGAACTTCTCCCGGTGGATCGAGACACAGCCGTGCCCGCCGTCGCCGGCCTGCATGTGCAGGACGACCCGGTCAACGAACGTCGTCACGACGCCAATCCTTCCAGCGGGGTCCGCCCCGCACGTGGAAAAGCGAAGCGGGCCGGGACCCGAGGTCCGCGGCCCGCTTCGCTTTCGAACTACTGCTGCGGCACGATGCTGACGGTCTTGCGACCGCGCTTGGTGCCGAACTGCACGGAGCCGGCGGCCAGCGCGAACAGCGTGTCGTCGCCGCCACGGCCGACCAGGTCACCGGGGTGGAACTTGGTGCCACGCTGACGGATGAGGATCTCACCCGCGCTGACGACCTGACCGCCGAAGCGCTTCACGCCGAGCCGCTGGGCCGCGGAGTCACGGCCGTTACGCGAGCTGGACGCACCCTTTTTGTGAGCCATTGGAGGACGACCTACTTCCCGCTGTTGGAGATGCCGGTCACCTTGATCTGGGTCAGCGGCTGCCGGTGACCCTGACGCTTGTGGTAGCCGGTCTTGTTCTTGAACTTGTGGATCCGGATCTTCGGGCCCTTGGTGTGCGCGGCGATCTCGCCGGACACCGCGACCTTGGCGAGCTTCGCCGCGTCGGTCACCAGGTCGTCACCGTCGACGAGGAGCACCGCGGTGAGCTTCACCGCGTCGCCGGGGGCACCGGCGAGCTTCTCGACCTCGATCACGTCGCCCTCGGCGACCTTGTACTGCTTGCCGCCGGTCTTGACGATCGCGTACATCGGAGGCGGACTCCCTGTCGTTGAGGCTGCTGGCGTCTTCACCGACCGTCACCGGCCGGTCGTTCCCACGGCGTCTCGCCGGGAGCCGTGACACCGGCGGCGCGGGCACGCGGGAACTCGGCACACCAAAGTGCGCCGCAGGCAAGCGTACGCCATACCCGGCCCGCCGCCCAAACCGGGCCCGCCGATCAGGCCGGGCAGAGCTGGTCGAGGCGCTCCTGGAGCCTGTCGAACTCCGTCTCGTCGATCGCCCGCACGTCCGTGCCGAGCCCGCCCACCTCGGTGGCCAGGTCCGCCAGCAGGGTCCGCAGCCGCGGGTCGGCGGCCCGTCCCGACTGCTCCCGCAGCACGTCCCGCCAACCCACCAGCGCGGCCTCCGCGTCCCGTTCGGCCGCGTCCGCCCGATTCCGGTCGCCGGCGCCGCCCGCCCGCAGCATCTCCGCCAGCTTGAACACGTACGTCTGCACCGCCGCGGAGCCGGCCTGCTTCGCCCGGGCACAGACGCCGGCGTCGCCGCTGGCGGTCGGGGCCGGAGCGGGCGAGGTGGCGGCCGGGGCCGGCGAGGCGAAGCCGACCGCGAAGGGGTCGTCCCTCCGGTCGGCGCAGCCCGCACCCGCCAGCAGCAGTCCGGTCAGCGCGGTGACCGCGAACACCCGACGCATGGGTCCTCCCTCCGGGGCGCGCCGGCCCGACCGGGGGTCGACGGGGAAACGGCAGGGCCCCTGCTCGGCACTCTGTTGCCGGAGCAGGGGCCCTGTCAAACGCCACGCAGGTCAGCGGCTCACGGCCGGGTACGCCGCCGGGCGCCGCCCCGACGGGACCGCCGCCGCGAGGTGCCGCCCTCGGCGCCCTCGTCGTCGTTCTCCCCGTCGCCGATCGCGTCCGGGTCGTCGGCCGCGGCCAGTCGGGCCGAGTCGCCCTCCTGGCTGTCCGCCACCGCCGGGGCGGCCGGCGTGTCCGTCTCGAACCGGGACAGGTCGTAGCCCTGGGTGTCGTAGTAGTCGTCGTCGGGGGACTCGACCACCTCGGCCACGGTCCGCTCCGCCCCGGCCGGGATGGCCGGCGGCTCGGCGGCCGGCGGCTCCGGCGCGGCCTCCCCGGCGGGCTTCTCCGCGGCGGCCTTGCGGCCCCGGCGGCGGCCCTTCTCCTCGGCCGGCGCGGTGCCGACGGCCGAGGCGACCGCCTTGACCTTGTCCGCCGCGCCACCGGCGCGCGGCTTCTCCGGCACCGGCTCGGTGTGGACGATCACGCCCCGGCCCTTGCAGCACTCGCAGGTCTCGCTGAACGCCTCCAGCAGGCCCGCGCCGATCCGCTTCCGGGTCATCTGGACCAGACCGAGGGAGGTGATCTCGGTGACCTGGTGCTTGGTGCGGTCCCGACCGAGACACTCGGTGAGCCGGCGCAGCACCAGCTCCCGGTTCGACTCCAGGACCATGTCGATGAAGTCGATCACCACGATGCCGCCGAGGTCGCGCAGCCGCAGCTGGCGCACGATCTCCTCGGCCGCCTCCAGGTTGTTGCGGGTGACCGTCTCCTCCAGGTTGCCGCCGGAGCCGGTGTACTTGCCGGTGTTGACGTCGACGACAGTCATCGCCTCGGTCCGGTCGATCACCAGCGAGCCGCCGGAGGGAAGGAACACCTTCCGGTCCAGGCCCTTGAGGATCTGCTCGTCGATCCGGTACTCGGCGAACACGTCGGTCACCCCGGCGTGCCGGCGCAGCCGCGCGACCAGGTCCGGCGACACGTGCGACAGGTACGACTCGACCACGTCGTAGGCGGACTCGCCCTCGATCACCAGTTCGCGGAAGTCCTCGTTGAAGAGGTCCCGGACCACCCGGATGACCAGGTCCGGCTCCTCGTAGAGCAGCACCGGGGCACCGCCGGAGGCCGCCTTGGCCTGGATGTCCTCCCACTGCGCCTGGAGGCGCTTGACGTCGCGGGCCAGCTCGTCCTCGCTGGCGCCCTCGGCCGCGGTCCGCACGATCACCCCGGCGCCGTCCGGCACCAGCTTCTTCAGCACGTCCCGCAGTCGCTTGCGCTCGGTGTCCGGCAGCTTGCGGCTGATCCCGGAGGCGTTGCCGTTGGGCACGTAGACCAGGTGCCGGCCGGAGAGCGCGACATGGCTGGTCAGCCGAGCGCCCTTGTGCCCGATCGGGTCCTTGGTGACCTGCACCAGCACCGGGTCGCCGGAGCGCAGCGCCTGCTCGATCGACCGGGCCCGGCCCTCCAGCCCGGTGGCGTCCCAGTTGACCTCGCCGGCGTACAGGACGGCGTTACGGCCGCGCCCGATGTCGACGAAGGCCGCCTCCATGCTGGGCAGGACGTTCTGCACCTTGCCCAGGTAGACGTTGCCGGCCATGGTGCCGGACGAGTTGCGGGTGACGTAGTGCTCGACCAGCACGCCGTCCTCGAGCACCGCGATCTGGGTGCGGTCGCCGCGCTGACGCACGACCATGGTCCGGTCGACCGCCTCGCGGCGGGCGAGGAACTCCGACTCGCTCAGGATCGGCGGCCGGGTACGCCGCTGCTCCCGGCCGTCGCGCCGGCGCTGCCGCTTGGCCTCCAGGCGGGTCGAGCCGGAGACGCCCTGCACCTCGTCGACCGCCTTGCGCGGCTCACGGATCTTGACGACGGTGGGCACGCCGTCCTCGGTGGCGGTCTCCGCCTCCCCGGCGCCCCGACGGCGACGGCGACGGCGGCGACGGGTCATCCCCTCGCCCTCCGCCTCCTCGTCCTCGGCGGTCTCCTCGGCCTCGGCGTCGGTCGTCTCCGCCGCGGCGGGCTCCTCGACGTCCTCGTCCTCGGACTCCTCGGCGCCACCCTTGCCCCGGCCCCGGCCGCGCCGGCCCCGACGGCGACGGCGACGCGCCGCGGCGGTCTCGTCGTCCTCGTCGAGTTCCTCGGCCTCGGCGGCCTCCTCCTCGGCGGCCTCGACCTCGGCCTCGGCCTCCACCGGCTCGGCCTCCCGACGGCCGCGCCGCCGGCGCCGGCCGGTCTCGGCCGGCTCCTCCACCGGCTCCTCGGCCACCGGGTACGTGACCCGGACGGCGGGCACCTCGTCGGGCTGTGGGGGCATGAACAGGACGGTCGGCGCGCTGAGCGCGGCCCGGCGACGGCGGCCGGTGGTCGGCCGCTCCTCGGCCGGCTCCT
>NZ_CADEAU010000199.1 GCF_902825405.1 Micromonospora maritima
CTTCCGATCTCTCGGCCCGGGACTCGCCCGGCCCGGCCGGGATCTCCCGGACCCGGGCCACCGCCTCGTCCAGCGCGGACCGCGCCGCGGCGGGCAGGCGCTCGGCGAGCCGCTCCCGCAGCCGGATCACCTCGTGCAACGCCTCGTCCCGGCGGAATCCCCAGCGTCCGTCGAAGAGCCGGCCGGCCTCCAGGGTCGGCGCCGGCGCGACCTCGCCCCGGTCGTACGCCACGAGCGTGGCCCCGAAGCGCGGGGTCAGTGCCACCACGCTCCACTCCCGGGCCAGGTCCTCGGTCTCGTCCAGCGCCACCCCGTACGCCCCGTCGGGCAGGTCGGGCGGGGGACCGCCGACCATGCCGACCACGGTGACGGCGGCCCGGCCGGCGATCCGCCGGTAGATCTCCCGCTCGCGGTCGAAGTACGGCAGTCGCTGGAACAGCGCCAGCACGACCAGCGGGCCGTCCTCGGCCTCGGCCAGCGCGGCGCGTTCGATGGCGTGGGATACGGCGACGAGGCTGCGTTTGGTGAATCGCTCCGGGGTCCGTCCGCTGTGCACCCGCCGAGCCTAGAGGGCCGGACCCGGGTGGCGCACCGGTCGGCGGGTGCCCGGATTCCCCCGCACCGCCGAGGCGGCCGCCATGATCGACGCCCTACACTCGGGCGTCGAGGCGAACGACGGACGGATTGTGGCGAGATGACGAGTACCGGCAGCGTGGCCGCGTCCTGGTTGCGGCCGGTCCCGACGGGCGTGCCGCCCCGGTTCGCCCGCGCCGGCCACGTCGGGTACGCCGACCGGCGCCTCGGCGAACTGGTCCAGGGCCGGCCGCCGGGGGTCACCGGCAGTCAGTGGAGCACCGCCGGCCGGTCCGGCCTGGACCTGGTGGTGTGCGCGGCGGACACCGGACTTCCGCGCTTCGCCGTACGGTTCGCCGCGCCGGCGGCCGACGGGTCACCGGCCCGGCGCGCGGAGCGGTTGACCGACGCGGTCTGCGCCGCCGTCGGGCTGCCGCTGGTGCGGGTCGAGTCGCCGACGCTCGGCGGAGCCGACCACGCGCGCCGGTTCGCGGAGTACGTCGTCGACGCCCGGGACTACGCCGCCGGCACCGACCCGGACGACGGGGACACGACCGGGTTCCGGGACATCGAGGGCCGGCTGCCGGACGGCCGGCGGGGCCCGGTCAACGACCTCGGCGCGCTGGCCCGGGCCGACGCCGTCGAGGCGTACGTGGCGGGCCGGCTGGCCGACCCGATCGTGCGCGGCCTGCACGTGCGGTGGACCGACGGCCCGGCGGAGGGCTGGGGCTGGGTCGAGGTGCGGCCCGGTCGTTGCCTGCGGGAGCGGGTCCGGCTGACGTCCCGGGGGTTCGCGTGCGGCGTGGAGCCGGGCCGGCTCGCCGAGGACCTGGCGGTGGCGGCGCTGGGGGAGCGGCTGCGTGACCTCGACGCGGCGGCGCCGTCCCTGGTGGACCGGGACGATTTGCGCGGGTGGGTGCGGCGCCTCGCCGACCAGCGGGACTCGTTCGACGGCGGGTTCGCCTTCGACCACCTCTGGGTCGACTGAACCGGGCCGTCGCGGCGCGCTGATTTTTTCCGATCTCCGGTTGAACCTTCGCCGTCGGCGTTCCGTACCTAAGCGGGAATGGACGCAGATCTTCCCGCCGCGCCCGGACGGCGCGGAGACGGTGCGGAAAGGGCACCGTCGGCCATTGACGCGCGACCCGAGCGTCGCAGTGATCTCACCCCGAGAATTCGTCGTTCCGCCGGGATCACCAGTCAACTACCGGATCGAGAAGGAGAGCAATTCGATGCGCAGGTCCACACGGGCGCGCCGGTCATCCGGTAACGCGCGGAGCAAGCGGATGCTGGCCGTGGTCGGCACGCTCGCGGTCTTCGGCGGCATCGTCGCCGTCACCCAGATCTCGTCCGCCCAGGACCGGCGGACGACCACCCGCGCGGCCTCGGCGTCCTGCGTGGCCCCGAGCCCGGGGGCGACCGCCCCGGGCGGCCAGGGCAGCACCACCCGCACCTGGCAGAACGGCCGCTGGGTCCGCAACCACTGGGGCGACGGTCAGATGTCGTCGGCCGAGTGCCAGCAGACCCGGGGCGGCGGCGCGGGCGCCGGCACCCCGACCGTGGCCTGCCCCGACGTCCGGGGCAAGCTGCCGCAGGTGCCCGGCCGGGCGCGTGCCGAGGTGGACCGCAACCTGGCGCTGCTGGAGAGCCAGATCGCCGAGGCGAACCGGCGGCTCGCTGGGGACGGCCGCAACGGCGGTGACTTCATCAACAACGCCATCCTGCGTCCGCTCGCCGACAAGCGCACCGCGACGATCAACCGGATCGCCACCGCGATCGGTCGTGGCGGCCAGCGTCCGCAGGGCCTGGAGCAGCTCGCCCAGTGCGCCCTCGCCGACAACGCCCAGAACGGCGGCCAGAACGGCGGCGGCCAGAACGGCGGCCAGAATGGTGGCCAGAACGGTGGCGGTCAGAACGGCGGCCAGACCGGTGGCAACACCGGGGGCAACACCGGGGGCAACAACGGCGGTCAGAACGGCGGCAACAACAACGGCGGCCAGAACGGCGGCAACAACGGTCTCCAGGTGCTCGCCAAGGACTGCAGTGGCAGCCAGTTGGAGGCGCACAACGGTTTCCAGAACGGCAACCGTTGCGTGAGCACCGCGTTCGGTGAGGTCGGTGCCGCGGCCAACAACCCCTCGCTGCTCATCACCCAGTTCCCGAACCAGGTGCAGCGCAACCAGCCGTTCACGCTCCGGGTCACCACCAAGAACCTGGTGCGGGACCGCTTCCTCGCCGCCGGCCAGGGCGGCTACTACCTGGAGAGCTCGCTGCTCAACGGCCAGGGCCTGGTGCGCGGCCACTTCCACACCGCCTGCCGGATGCTCGGCAGCACCCGGCAGCCCCCGAACCCGCAGGACGTGCCCGCGTTCTTCGTCGCCACCGAGGACGGCCGGGGCGGATCCCAGCCGGACGACGTGCTGATCCAGATCCCGGGCCTGCCGGAGTCCGGCCTGGCGCAGTGCTCGGTCTGGGCCGGTGACGGCTCGCACCGCATCCCGATGATGGAGCGGGCCAACCAGACCCCCGCCATCGACGTGGTGCGCATCCAGGTCAACTGACGCCCCACCCGCACCACGGAGCCGCCCGGGACCCCTCCCGGGCGGCTCCAGCGTCGTTGCGGCCGAGTCGCGGGGAAAATTGGTGCCGGTGGGATCGGGGGGTGTGAAAATTGTCGACCTGGAAAAAGTCGACGGGGCCACGCCGATTTCTCAGCGTGACCCCGGGATGCCCGACGGTGAACCGGGAGGGTTCAGCGGTTCTTGTAGGCCTCGACGACCGAGACCGGGATGCGACCCCGCGCGGAAATCTCGTGGCCGTTCTTGGTGGCCCATTCGCGGATGGCGCGGTTCTGCTCGCGGTCCATTCCCGAGGTGCTCGGCCGGGTCGCGCGCCGGGTCGCGCGGCCGGCGTCCGCCGGGCCCCGACCGATTCGCCTGCCAGCGCTGATGTACGGGTCGAGCGCCTTGCGCAGGACACCGGCGTTCTCGTCGGAGACGTCGATCGTGTACGCCACGCCGTCCAGGCTGAACTCGACGGTCCGATCGGCCTTTCCGCCGTCGAGGTCGTCGGTCAGAACGGTGATTACTTTCCTTGCCATCGCCATTACTCCCTGTGTCGGGCGGGGTGTGGCTAAGAGTTTGACCTACCAAGCGGTAATTTCGCAACAATACCCGACTCCTGCCATTCGGCGGGTCGCGTAAACGGGGCGCGGCAAATGGGGTCGGCGCGCGGGGAGTCGGTGCGGATCGCGCGCGGACGTGGCGTGGGTCACAAGCCGGAACAAGGGGCACGGTTTGTTACTTGAGCCAGACACGCTCAACCAACGTGATGGCAGGTGTTCGATGGCAACTCTTCCGGTACTTCCCCTGACCGACGCCGTCCTGCTGCCCGGGATGGTCGTCCCGGTGACCCTCGACCCGACCACCCAGGCCGCGGTCGACGCGGCCCGGGCCACCGGCGACAAGCAGCTCCTGGCCGTGCCCCGCATCGACGGCGAGTACGGCCCCGTCGGCGTGGTCGCCACGATCGAGAAGGTCGGCCGGCTGCCCGACGGCGAACCGGCCGCCGTGGTGCGCGGTATCGCCCGCGCCCGCATCGGCTCCGGCGTACCCGGTCCCGGCGCGGCCCTCTGGGTGGAGGCGACCGCCCTCGACGAGCCCGCCCCGGCCGGCCGGGCCCGGGAACTGGCCCGCGAGTACCGGGCGCTGATGACCTCGGTGCTCCAGCAACGCGGCGCCTGGCAGGTCATCGACGCCATGGAGCGGATGACCGACCTCTCCGAGCTGGCCGACTCGGCCGGCTACGCGCCCTGGCTCAGCCTGGCCCAGAAGACCGAACTGCTCGCCGCGCCGGACGTCACCGCCCGGCTGGAGCTGCTCGTCGGCTGGGTGAAGGAGCACCTGGCCGAGCAGGAGGTCACCGAGCAGATCAACAGCGACGTCCGCGAGGGGCTGGAGAAGTCCCAGCGCGAGTTCCTGCTCCGCCAGCAGCTCGCCGCGATCCGCAAGGAACTGGGCGAGGACGAGCCGGACGGCTCGGCCGACTACCGGTCCCGGGTCGAGTCCGCGGACCTGCCCGACACGGTGCGCGAGGCGGCGCTGCGCGAGGTCGGCAAGCTGGAACGGGCCAGCGACGCCTCACCGGAGGCGGGCTGGATCCGTACCTGGCTCGACACCGTCCTCGAGATGCCGTGGAACACGCGTACCGAGGACAACACCGACCTCGGCGCGGCGCGGGCGGTGCTCGACGCCGACCACGCCGGGCTGGCCGACGTCAAGGACCGCATCCTGGAGTACCTCGCGGTCCGCAACCGGCGCGCGGAGCGCAACCTCGGCGTGGTCGGCGGTCGCGGCTCCGGCGCGGTGCTCGCCCTCGCCGGCCCGCCCGGCGTCGGCAAGACCAGCCTCGGAGAGTCGGTCGCCCGGGCGCTCGGACGCACCTTCGTCCGCGTGTCGCTCGGTGGCGTCCGCGACGAGGCGGAGATCCGGGGCCACCGGCGCACGTACGTCGGCGCGCTGCCCGGCCGGATCGTGCGGGCGCTGCGGGAGGCCGGTTCGATGAACCCGGTCGTGCTCCTCGACGAGGTCGACAAGCTGGGCGTGGGCTACTCCGGCGACCCGGCGGCGGCCCTGCTGGAGGTGCTCGACCCGGCGCAGAACCACACCTTCCGCGACCACTACCTCGAGGTCGACCTCGACCTGTCCGACGTACTGTTCCTGGCCACCGCCAACGTGGTGGAGAGCATCCCCGGCCCGCTGCTGGACCGGATGGAGCTGGTCACCCTGGACGGCTACACCGAGGACGAGAAGGTGGCGATCGCGCGGGACCACCTGCTGCCCCGGCAGCGGGAGCGGGCCGGGCTGACGGCCGAGGAGGTGACCGTCGCCGACGAGGCGCTGGCGCTCATCGCCGGTGAGTACACCCGGGAGGCCGGGGTCCGGCAGCTCGAACGGGCCCTCGCCAAGATCCTGCGCAAGGTGACCGTGGCGTTGGCGTCCGACCCGGCGCCGGTCCGCGTCGACACCGGCAACCTGGCCCGGTACCTGGGCCGGCCCAAGTTCACCCCGGAGTCGGCGGAGCGCACGGCGGTGCCCGGCGTGGCGACCGGCCTGGCGGTCACCGGCGCCGGCGGGGACGTGCTCTTCATCGAGGCCACCGGCATGGAGGGCGAGCCGGGCCTGACCCTCACCGGTCAGCTCGGCGACGTGATGAAGGAGTCGGCGCACATCGCGCTGTCGTACCTGCGCTCCAACGGTCGACGGCTCGGCATCGACCCGAACGCCCTCGCCGGCCGGCGGATCCACGTGCACTTCCCGGCGGGCGCGGTGCCCAAGGACGGGCCGAGCGCCGGCATCACCATGGTGACCGCGCTGGCCTCCCTGGTCACCGGCCGCCCGGTGCGGCCGGAGTTCGGGATGACCGGCGAGGTGACGCTCTCCGGCCGGGTGCTGCCCATCGGCGGCGTGAAGCAGAAGCTGCTCGCCGCGCACCGGGCCGGCCTGACCGAGGTGATCATCCCGAAGCGCAACGAGCCGGACCTGGACGACCTGCCGGCCGAGGTGCGCGCGGCGCTGACCGTGCACACGCTGGCCGACGTCGCGGACGTGCTCGCGCTGGCGCTGCGCCCGGCCGAAGTCGACGCGCAGACGCTGGGCGGCCAGCCCGTCGCTGCCGCCTGAGGTGAAAGGAGGGCCCCCTGTTAACGCCTCGTGCATTGCAGGGGGCCCCTCTTAACAGGGCCGTGGGAGGGGTGCGCCGGCGGCACGGGTGTAACAGGGGGCCCCTGCTCTACCGCTGGCGTTAACAGGGGGCCCTTCCTTACCGGCGGTCGTCGCCGTCGCGGTCCCGGCGGACGGTCGCCTTACGCCCCTTGATGGTGCTGCCCCGCAGTCCCCGGATCACCTCGTCGGCCATCGCCTGGGGCACCTCGACCAGCGAGAACCGGTCCGCGATCTCGATCGAGCCGATGTCGCGCCCGTTGACCCGGGTCTCGCCGGTGATCGCGCCGACCAGGTCCTGCGGCCGGACCCCGGCCCGCCGGCCCAGCCCGATGAAGACCTGCGCGGTGCCCGCGCCCCGGGACCGGGTGCCGCCGCGTCGGTCCCGGCTGTCGTACCCGGGCCGCGCCTCCCGGTTCGGACGGACGGCGACCTGGGGGATCTCCTCCTCGTCGGCGGTGCCGGGCAGGGTGGCCTCGTGCGCCAGCCGGACCGCGGCGAGCGCCACCTCCATCAGGTCGAACTCGTCGGTCAGCGACTCGACGACCGCCCGGAACGGCTCCAGGTCGTCCTCCAGCAGCGACTCGCGCACCGCGGCCTGGGTCAGCTCGAAGCGCCGGGTCCGCAGGTCGGCCACCGTGGGGATCTTGTCGACCGAGATCCGCTGGCCGGTGACCCGCTCGATGGTCTTGAGCATCCGGTGCTCGCGCGGCTCGGCGAGAGTGATCGCCACGCCCTCCCGGCCGGCCCGGCCCACCCGGCCGATGCGGTGCACGTACGACTCCGGCGCCGAGGGCACGTCGTAGTTCACCACGTGGGTGAGCTGTTCGACGTCCAGCCCGCGGGCCGCCACGTCGGTGGCGACCAGCAGGTCCGCGGTGCCGGCGCGCAGCCGACCCATGACCCGGTCCCGCTGCTCCTGGCTCATTCCGCCGTGCAGCGCCTCGGCCCGGTAGCCCCGGCCGTTCATCGTCTCGGTGAGCCGGTCGACCTCCTCCCGGCTGCGGCAGAAGACGATCGCGGCGGTGGGCGACTCCACGTCCAGCACCCGACCCAGCGCGGCCGGCTTGTGCGCCCGCGCCACCAGGTACGCGCTCTGCCGCACCCGCGGCGCCGCCCCGGCCACCGGCTGCTCGCGCTCGATCCGGATCCGGACCGGGTCGGTCAGGTGCTGGCGGGCCAGGCCGTCGATCCGGGCCGGCATGGTGGCCGAGAAGAGCACCGTCTGGCGGCCCTCGGGGGCGTGCTCCAGGATCGCCTCGATGTCCTCGGCGAAGCCCATGTCGAGCATCTCGTCCGCCTCGTCCAGCACCACCGTGGCCACCGACCCCAGCCGCAGCGTGCCCCGGGCGATGTGATCGAGGGCCCGGCCGGGCGTCGCCACCACCACGTCCACCCCGTGGTCGAGCGCGCGCAGCTGCCGACCGATCGGCTGCCCGCCGTAGATCGGCAGCACCCGGGCGCCCAGGTCCTTGCCGTAGCGGTGGAACGCCTCGGAGACCTGCACGGCCAGTTCCCGCGTCGGCACCAGCACCAGCGACACCGGGTCGCCGCCCGATCGGTCCGTCGGCATGCGCTGCAGCAGCGGCAGGGCGAACGCGGCGGTCTTGCCGGTGCCGGTGGCCGCCTGACCGAGCAGGTCCTGACCGGCCAGCAACGGCGGGATGGCTTCCCGCTGGATCGGGGTCGGCTCCTCGTAGCCGAGGGCGGCCAGCGCGCCCAGCAGTTCGGTGCGCAGCCCGAGATCCGCGAAGGCGATGGCGTCCTCGGCGTCGGCGGGCGGGGCGGGGTCGGTCGGGGTCGGTGCGGCACTCATGTGGCAAGCCTTTCATCACCGCCCGACGGCGGTCGCGGCGACCGGCGCAAACGTTCGCCGCACCACCCCGGCGTCCGTCCGGCGGGTGAGCCGGCCGGGCCCCGTGCCCCGGCCGGCTCACCCGGACGCGACGGCCAGCAGGGTGGTCACCCCCACCGCCACGTCCAGCACCACGCACCACTGCGCGTACCCGCGCGGCACCACCGCGCCGGTGCGGTGGTGCCACAGGTCCCAGCCGGCGTGACCGAGCCAGCCCAGGCCGACGAGCGTGCCGGCGACCCCGGCCGGCGTGACCAGCGCCACGGCCGCCAGGCCGCCCCAGACGGCCAACCCGACGAGCTGGACGGCGAGCTGCCGCCGCTCGTCGAGCCGTCGCCGCCAGGCGCCGATGACCAGGTAGCCCCCCGGCAGCACCAGCAGCGACCACGGCGGGACCACGGTCGGGGCGAACCACATGTCGGCGGTCATGAGCAGCGCCAGCCCGACCGGCCAGCGACGTGCCACGGCCGCCGCCACCGGGTGCCGGCGGGGCGGCGCGGCGACCGGGTGCCGGTGCCGCAACGCCACCAGCGCCATCGCCGGCAGCATCAGCAGGTGACCGCCGAGCAGCAGCGCGTCGTCCCCGACCCACCCCGCCCACCAGAGCGGCAGGAGCATAAGGAACGGCACGTACATGGCCGCGCTCATCTCCGCGGTGGCGGCCCACGCGTCGCCCCGGTACCACATCCAGGCGACCATGCCCAGGGCCATGTTCGTCGCCATCACCAGCGCGCCCACGTCCGGCCGGGCCAGCACGCCGGCGCCGCCCAGCACCTCCCCGCCCACCCGCCACAACGGGCCGAGCAGCACCATTCCGGCCACCATCGCCACGACCATCCCGGCCAGGTGCCGGGCCCGGCCCCACCCGGCCCACCGCCGGGGTACGTCCACCGTCATCTCCGTCATGCCTCGACCCTGCCCGTGTCGCGCGCACCGGGACAGGCGCGTACGTCATCGCGAATCCGTGCGGAACGCACGGGTAGGTCGTGACATTCGGCAACCCTCGCGCGTCCCCGGCACCACCTAGGATCGGCGGGCATGACTGTCGGTTCGGCGGACCACCGGCTGCGCCGGGCTCGGCGGGTCACCCTGCTGTCCCTGGCCACGAACGTGTGGACCACGGTGCTGCTGCCCGCGGTCGGCCTGACCCGGGAGCCGGATCCGCTGCGGGCGACGCTGGGCGCCGTCGGGCTGCTCGCCTTCACGGTGGCCCAGGTGGCGGTGCTGCACGCGGCGGTGACGCCGTGGCTCGCCACCGCCGCCCGGCGGCGTCGGCACCTCGCGCTGGTGGCGGCCGCTCTGCTCAGCCTGCCCCT
>NZ_CADEAU010000200.1 GCF_902825405.1 Micromonospora maritima
GGCGGCCCACACCGGCGTGCCCAGGCCGACGGTGGCCCAGGCCCGGACGCCGCTGTCCGCCCGGTGCACCACCTCGGCCACGTCCACGCCGGTGAGCAGCCCGACGCCGGGCCCGTCCAGGCCCAGGTCGCGGGCCATCTCGGCCAGGTGGGCGGCGGGGTCGTCCCGGCCGTACGACATCGGCACGGTCGCGTTCACCACCCACCGGCGCAGGCCGATCCCCCCGCCCAGCGGGGCGGAGCCGACCGCCAGCAGCGGCGCCTCGGACCGCCAGACCAGGAGCGGGATGTCCCAGCCGGTTTCGGACCGGGTGGTCAGGATCGGCGCACAGAGCACGCCGGTCACCCTACGATCGCAGGTGGGAACCGGGGCGGGCAGGTTACGCCCAACGATCAAGATTCCAGGGGTGCACCTCTGATTCCTGCTCATGTGCGCCTAGACTGGCGGCGCGCGAGGGATCAGCGGACGGCGGACCCGGCCGACGGACGGCACGCGCAGGCGGAGGTGCGCGATGGACGAGGTACTGGCCCGCAGCGGGATCTTCCAGGGTGTCGACCCGGAGGCTGCCGAGGCGCTCGCCAAGGAGATGGAGACGATCGAGGTCCGCAAGGGCGAGGTCGTCTTCAACGAGGGCGAGCCCGGCGACAGTCTCTACATCCTTCTGTCCGGCAAGATCAAGGTGGGTCGCCGCGCCGCGGACGGCCGGCAGAACCTGATCGCCGTGATGGGCCCGTCGGACATGGTGGGCGAGCTGTCGCTGTTCGACCCGGGCCCGCGTACGGCGACGGCCACGGCGGTCACCGACACCCGCCTGGTGCGGCTGCGCAAGCAGGCGCTGCGTCCCTGGCTCAACAACCGGCCCGAGATCGCCGAGCAGCTGCTGCGCGTGCTGGCCCGCCGGCTGCGCCGGACCAACGACTCGCTCGCCGACCTGATCTTCACCGACGTGCCGGGCCGGGTCGCCAAGAACCTGCTCCAGATGGCCGGCCGCTTCGGCACCCGCGACGGCGGCGTGCTGCGCGTGACGCACGACCTCACCCAGGAGGAGATCGCCCAGCTCGTCGGCGCCTCCCGGGAGACCGTCAACAAGGCGCTCGCCGACTTCGCCTCACGCGGCTGGCTGCGCCTGGACGGCAAGAGCATCATCATCCTCGACCCGGAGCGTCTGGCCCGCCGCGCGCGCGTCTGACCTCCGACATCGGCTCCCCCGGCCCGGCCCGCCCCGTGCGGTCCGGGCCGGCGCCGTCTCTGCCCGGCGCAGAATTCCTGGACCGTCCGGCGGCCGGCGGCCAGGCTGGGGCGATGCTCGAACGTGTCGCCGTCCTCTCCGACGTCCACGGCGTACTGCCGGCGCTGGACGCTGTCCTGGCCGAGCCGGACGTGGCCGCCGCCGACCTGATCGTCCTCACCGGCGACATCGCCGACGGCCCGCAGCCGGTCGAGGTGCTGGACCGGCTCGCCGCGCTCGGCGACCGCGCGCTCCTGGTGGGCGGCAACGGCGAACGGGACCTGGTGGCGGCCCACGCCGGCCGTCCGGCCCCGTACGACGTCTCCAACTGGGCCGCCGCCCAGCTGCGTGACGACCAGGTGGGCCGGCTGGCCGCGCTGCCGCCGCACGTCACGCTGCCCGTCGCCGGCCTGGGTGCGGTGCTGTTCTGCCACGCCACGCCCCGCGACGACGAGGAGGTCGTGCTCGTCGACTCCCGCCTGGACCGCTGGGCCGAGGTCTTCGCCGGCCTCGCCGCCGACGTCACCACAGTGGTCTGCGGGCACACCCACATGCCGTTCGCCCGGCTGGTCGACCGCCGTCTGGTGGTGAACCCGGGCAGCGTCGGCATGCCGTACGGCGGCGTGGGCGCCTGGTGGGCCCTGCTCGGCCCCGGCGTGCAGCTGCGCCGGTCGACCTTCGACGTGGACGCGGCGTGCGCCCGGATCGCCGAAGCTTCCACCTTCCCGGGCGCGGCGGCCTGGGCCGACGAGTACGTCCGCTCCCGGCACTCCGACGCCGACGCGCTCGCCGTCTTCGGCCCCCGTGACGGCCGCTGACTGTTAATAAGGGGCCCTTCCTCTACCGGAGGCGTTAACAAGGGGCCCTGCCTTTCAAAAAAGTCAGGCTTGACTGTTTGTTTTGGGGACGGCAGGCTGTGCCCGTGCCCGCCTCATCGACGCGCGTCCCTCAGCAGGACCGCAGCCGCGCCACCCAGGCCCGGCTGCTGGAGGCGACCGTCGAGTGCCTGGTGGAACACGGCTGGTCCGGCACCACGACGACGGTGGTGGCGGCCCGCGCCGGCGTCTCCCGGGGCGCCCAGTTGCACCACTACCCGACCAAGGCGGCGCTGGTCACCGCCGCGGTCGCCCACCTGACCGAGCGGCGGGCGGTGGAGCTGCGCACCGAGGCGCAGGCCCTGCCGGCCGGCCCGCGCCGGCTCGACGGGGTGGTCGACCTGCTCGCCGCCGCCTTCACCGGCCCGCTCTTCGTCGCCGCGCTGGAGCTGTGGGTGGCCGCCCGCACCGACGCCGAGCTGCGCGACGCGCTGGTCCCGCTGGAGGCCCGGATCGGCCGCGAGATGCACCGGCTCACCGTCGAGCTGCTCGGTGTGGACGAGCGCCGCCCGGGCGTACGCGAATCGGTCCAGACCACGCTCGACCTGCTCCGCGGACTCGGCGTGGCCAACCTGCTCAGCGACGACTCGACCCGCCGCACCACCCTGCTGCACGCCTGGAAGCGCCAGCTCGCCGCGCTGCTCACCGTGGAGGGTGAGCGGCACTGATCCCCTGACGGCCCGTCCCCGCCCGGAGGCACCATGGTCGACCTGACAGCACTGCTCGCGGATCTGGCCGCCGAGTCCGAGCAGCTCGACGCGCTCGTCGCGGAACTGCCGCCGACGGGTTGGGAGCGGCCGACGCCGGCCCCCGGCTGGACCGTCGCCCATCAGGTCGCGCACCTCGCCTGGACCGACCACGTGGCCCACCTGGCCGCCACCGACGAGTCGGCGTTCTTCGCCTCGGTCACCTCCGCGCCGGACCCGTCGCGCCTGGTCGAGGACGGCGCCGAGTCCTTCCTCGCCCCGCCGCCGGCACTGCTGGCCCGCTGGCGGGCCGGCCGCTCGGCGCTCGCCGGCGCGCTCGCCGCCGTCCCGCCCGGGCAGAAGATGCCCTGGTACGGCACCAGCATGTCGCCCGCCTCGATGGCCACCGCCCGGCTCATGGAGACGTGGGCGCACGGCGAGGACGTGGCCGACGCGCTCGACGTCCGGCGGACTCCGACGGCGCGGCTGCGGCACGTCGCGCACCTCGGCTTCCGTACCCTCGGGCACGGTTTCGCGGCCCACGGCCGCGACGTGCCCACGGCGCCGGTGCGGGTCGAGCTGACCCCGCCCGCGGGCGGCGACGCCTGGGCCTTCGGGCCGGCGGACGCGGCCGACCGGGTGACCGGGCCGGCGCTCGACTTCTGCCTGCTGGTCACCCAGCGCCGGCACCGCGCCGACCTCGCCCTGGTGGCGACCGGGCCGGTGGCCGACGAGTGGTTGGACGTGGCCCAGGCGTTCGCCGGCCCGCCCGGCGACAAGCGGGAGCCGGCGAGCGGAACGCCCTCATGAGCGTGCTGCGGGTCGGGAACGCGTCCGGGTTCTACGGCGACCGCTCCACCGCCTGGCGGGAGATGCTCGACGGCGGCGAGCTGGACGTGCTGACCGGTGACTACCTGGCCGAGCTGACCATGCTGATCCTCGGCCGGGACCGGATGCGCGACCCGTCGCTGGGCTACGCGAAGACGTTCCTGCGCCAACTGGAGGGCGTGCTCGGCACCGCGCTGGAGCGCCGCGTCACGCTCGTCACCAACGCCGGCGGCCTCAACCCGGCCGGGCTGGCCGACGCGGTCCGGTCGCTGGCCGCCCGGCTCGGCCTCGACGTGCGGGTCGGGTACGTCGAGGGCGACGCGATCCAGCGACCGGACGCGCTGACCGCGAACGCGTACCTGGGCGCGTTCGGGATCGCAGCCTGCCTCGACGCGGGCGCGGACGTGGTGGTGACCGGTCGGGTCACCGACGCCTCGCTGGCGGTCGGCCCGGCCATCGCCCGCTTCGGGTGGACCCGCGACGACCTGGACGCGCTGGCCGGCGCGACGGTGGCCGGGCACCTGATCGAGTGCGGCGCGCAGGTCACCGGCGGCAACTTCAGCTTCTTCACCGAGCTGCCGGACGGCGGGCGCCGCCCCGGCTTCCCGATCGCCGAGCTGCACCCGGACGGCTCGTCGGTGCTCACCAAGCACCCCGGCACCGGCGGCGCGGTCACCGTCGAGACGGTCACCGCCCAGCTGCTCTACGAGGTGGGTGGGCCGGACTACCTCGGGCCGGACGTGGTGACCCGGCTGGACACGGTGCGGCTGGAGCAGGCGGGCCCGGACCGGGTACGCGTGTCCGGGGTGCGCGGCACGCCGCCACCGGACACGCTCAAGGTGGGCGTCAACAACCTGGGCGGCTTCCGCAACTCGATGACGTTCGTGCTGTGCGGGCTGGACGTCCCGGCCAAGGCGGCGCTGGTCCGGGGCCAGATCGAGGAGGCGGTCGGCACCGAGGGGCTGGAGTTCACGCTGGCCCGCACCGACCACCCGGACACCGGCGACACCGAGGCGGCGAGCGCGCTGCTGCACGTACACCTGCGCGACGGTGACAAGGCACGGGCCGGGCGGGCGTTCTCGGCGGCGGCGGTGGAGCTGGCGCTGGCCTCCTACCCGGGCTGCACGCTGACCACGCTGCCCGGCGACGCCACGCCGTACGGCGTGTTCACCGCCGACGCGGTCGCCCAGGACGCGGTCGAGCACGTCGCGGTGCTGCCCTCCGGCGAGCGCGTGCCGATCCCGCCGCCGACGATGACGAGCGGTTTGCAGGGGGCCCCTGTACAACACGAGGCGTTAAGAAGGGGCCCTTCCTTGCCGGCCACCCGGCGCGGGCCGCTCGGCGAGCTGGTCGGCGCGCGGTCGGGCGACAAGGGCGGCGACGCCAACCTCGGCGTCTGGGCGCGTACCGACGCGACCTGGCCCTGGCTGCGCGACTGGCTGACGGTGGAGCGGTTGGCCGAGCTGCTGCCGGAGACCGCGCCGCTCACCGTCGAGCGGTACGAACTGCCGAACCTCCGCGCGGTCAACTTCGTGGTCCGAGGGCTGCTCGGGCAGGGCGTGGCCGCCTCCACCCGGTTCGACCCGCAGGCCAAGGCGCTCGGCGAGCTGCTGCGTTCCCGGGTGGTCGACCTGCCGGCGGAGGTACCGGCATGACCATCGTGGACACCCCCGAACGCCGTCAGTTGCGCGAGCTGACCCGTTCCTTCGTCACCCGTGAGGTGCTGCCCCACCTGGCCGGGTGGGAGCGGGCCGGCGAGGTGCCCCGGTCGCTGCACGAGACCGCCGCGAAGATCGGCCTGCTCGGCATCGGCTTCCCCGAGTCGGTCGGCGGCAGCGGCGGCGACCTGCTCGACTCGATGGTGGTCACCGAGGAGATCATCCGCTCGGGCGGGTCGTCCGGGCTGGTCGCCGCGCTGTTCACGCACGGGATCGCGCTCCCGCACATCGTCGCGGCGCGGGACGAGCACCTGACCGAGAGGTACGTCCGGCCCACCCTGGCCGGGACCATGATCGGCGCGCTGGCGATCACCGAGCCGGACGGCGGCTCGGACGTCGCCGGCATCCGCACCTGCGCGGTCCGCGACGGCGACCACTACGTGGTGAACGGCGCGAAGACCTACATCACCAGCGGGATCCGGGCCGACTTCGTCACCACCGCGGTCTGCACCGACTTCCCCGGGTCGGGCTCGCTGAGCCTGCTCGTGATCGACAAGGGCTCGCCCGGGTTCACCGTGGGCCGCCGGCTGGAGAAGCTCGGCTGGCACTGCTCGGACACCGCCGAGCTGTCCTTCGTCGACGTACGCGTGCCGGTGACGAACCGGGTCGGCCCGGAGGACACCGGCTTCCTCGCCATCATGCAGCAGTTCGCCGCCGAGCGGCTGTCGCTCGCCACGCAGGCGTACGCGACCGCGCAGCGCTGCGTGGACCTGGCCGTGCGGTGGTGTCGGGACCGCCAGACGTTCGGCCGGCCGCTCGTCGGGCGTCAGGTGGTCCGGCACCGGCTGGCCGAGATGCACTCCCGCACCGAGGCGGCGCGGGCGTACGTGCACGACGTCGCCGACCGGGTGGCTCGACCACTCCAGCTCGGCGCGTCTGACGCCGCGCCGCGACCTGGAGCAGTCGCGGGACAACCGGTGGTGACCGAGGTGGCGATCGCGAAGAACGTGGCGGTGGCGGCGTGCGACTTCGTGGTCGACGCGGCGCTGCAACTGCACGGCGGCTTCGGCTACCTGCGGGACGCCGAGGTGGAGCGGCACTACCGGGACGCCCGGATCCTCGGCATCGGTGGCGGCACCACCGAGATCATGAACGAGATCATCGCGAAGGGCATGGGCCTATGAGCACGACTGTCCTGCAGAGCACGATCGACCCGTCCGCGCCCGCCTTCACCGCCAACCGGGAGGCGCTGCGGGAACGCCTGGCCGAGCTGGAGACCGCGCTCGACCAGGCCCGGGCCGGTGGCGGCGAGAAGTACGTGACCCGCCACCACGGGCGCGGCAAGCTGCTGCCCCGGGAGCGGATAGAGTTGCTGCTCGACCCGGACAGCCCGTTCCTGGAGCTGTCGCCGGTGGCCGCGTACGGCACCGACTTCCCGGTCGGCGCCAGCACCGTGACCGGCATCGGCGTGGTCGAGGGCGTGGAGTGCCTGATCGTGGCGAACGACCCGACGGTACGCGGCGGCGCGATCAACCCGTGGTCGCTGGCGAAGACCCGGCGGGCCGGTGAGATCGCGGCGGCCAACCGACTGCCGATGGTGAACCTGGTCGAGTCGGCCGGCGCGGACCTGCCCACCCAGGCGGAGATCTTCATTCCCGGCGGCCGGGTGTTCCGCGACCTGACCCGGCTCTCCGCGGCGCGGATCCCCACGGTCAGCGTGGTCTTCGGCAACGCCACCGCCGGCGGCGCATACGTGCCGGGCATGTCGGACTTCACCATCATGATCCGTGACCGCTCGCAGGTCTACCTGGCCGGGCCGCCGCTGGTGAAGATGGCCACCGGCGAGGTCACCGACGACGAGTCGCTCGGCGGCGCGTCGATGCACGCCACCACGTCCGGCCTGGCCGACTTCCTCGCCGAGGACGAGCGCGACGGCATCCGGCTGGCCCGGCAGTGCGTCCGCCGGCTCAACTGGCGCAAGCACGGCCCGCCGCCGCGCAACCGCCATCCGCTGCCACCCCGGTACGACCCGGAGGAGCTGCTCGGCATCGCCAGCGCCGACCTGAAGGTGCCGTTCGACCCGCGCGAGGTGCTGGCCCGGGTGCTCGACGACAGCGCGTTCGACGAGTTCAAGCCCGGCTACGGCACCGCGCTGGTGACCGGCTGGGGCGAGCTGCACGGCTATCCGGTCGGCGTGCTCGCGAACGCCCGGGGCGTGCTGTTCAGCGCCGAGGCGCAGAAGGCGGCCCAGTTCATCCAGCTCGCCAACGCGGCCGACACCCCGCTGGTCTTCCTCCAGAACACCACCGGCTACATGGTCGGCACCGAGTACGAGCAGCGCGGCATCATCAAGCACGGCGCCCTGATGATCAACGCGGTGTCGAACTCGAAGGTGCCGCACCTGACCGTCAACCTGGGTGCCTCCTACGGCGCCGGCAACTACGGCATGTGCGGCCGGGCGTACGAGCCGAGGTTCCTGTTCACCTGGCCGAACGCGAAGTCGGCGGTGATGGGCCCGGCGCAGCTCGCCGGCGTGCTGTCGATCGTGGCCCGGCAGGCCGCCGCGGCCCGGGGCCGCGAGTACGACGAGGACACCGACACCGCCATGCGGATGATGGTCGAGCAGCAGATCGAGTCGCAGTCCGGGGCGCTGTTCCTCTCCGGCCGGCTCTACGACGACGGGGTGATCGACCCCCGGGACACCCGTACCGTCCTCGGGCTCTGCCTGTCGGCGATCCACAACGGACCGGTGAAGGGCGCCGACGGTTTCGGCGTCTTCCGGATGTGAGGGGGAGAGCCTTGATCGACACCCTTCTCGTGGCGAACCGGGGCGAGATCGCCCGCCGGGTCTTCGCCACCTGCCGCGCCCTCGGCGTGGCCACCGTCGCCGTGCACTCCGACGCGGACGCCGACGCGCCGTTCGTCGCCGACGCCGACCAGGCCGTCCGGTTGCCCGGTAACACGCCGGCCGAGACGTACCTGCGCATCGACCTCGTCCTGGACGCGGCCCGGCGCGCCGGCGCGGACGCCGTCCACCCCGGTTACGGCTTCCTCGCCGAGAACGCGGAGTTCGCGGCGGCGGTCACCGACGCGGGCCTGACCTGGGTCGGACCGTCGGCGAAGGCGATCGCCGCGATGGGCGACAAGATGGCCGCCAAGGCGCTGCTCGCCGACGCGGGCGTGCCGATGCTGCCCACCTGGACCGACCCCGGGCAGGTCACCGACTTCCCGGTGCTGGTCAAGGCGAGCGCGGGCGGCGGCGGCCGGGGCATGCGGATCGTCCGTGACGCGGACGGGCTGGCCGAGGCCGTGGCGGGCGCGCGCCGCGAGGCGGCGGCGGCGTTCGGCGACGGCACGGTCTTCATCGAGCGGTACGTCGAGCGGGGTCGCCACGTCGAGGTGCAGATCTTCGGCGACACCCACGGCACCGTGGTGGCGCTCGGGGTACGCGACTGCTCGATCCAGCGCCGCCACCAGAAGATCGTCGAGGAGGCGCCCGGGGTGGTGCCCGACGACGTGCGGACGCGGCTGCACGAGGCGGCGGTGGCGGCCGGGCGGGCGGTCGACTACGTCGGCGCGGGCACCGTGGAGTTCCTGCTGGCGCCGGACGGGCAGGTCCACTTCCTGGAGATGAACACCCGCCTCCAGGTGGAGCACCCGGTCACCGAGCTGACCACCGGGCTGGACCTGGTGCGGCTGCAACTGCTCGTCGCCGAGGGCGAGCCGCTGCCGGTCACCACCACGCCGGTCCCGGACGGTCACGCCATCGAGGTGCGGCTCTGCGCCGAGGACCCGGCCCAGGGCTTCCGCCCGGCCACCGGCACGCTGCACCGGTTCGCGATCCCCGGCGTCTCCGCCGAGTTCGGGCCGACCCGGGGGCTGCGCCTGGACTCCGGCGTGGTGGACGGCTCGACGGTGAGCGTGCACTACGACTCGATGCTGGCCAAGCTGGTCGCCTGGGCACCGACCCGGACCGAGGCGGCCCGCGCCCTGGCCGGCGCGCTGGCCCGGGCCGAGTTGCACGGCGTCGCCACCAACCGGGACCTGCTGGTCCGGGTGCTGCGCAGCGGGGAGTTCGCCGCCGTCGACGTGGACACCGGTTTCCTGGACCGGCACCCGGAGGTGTTCGCGCCGCTGCTGCCGGCCGGGCAGCTCCCCCTGGCCGCGCTGGCCGCCGCGCTG
>NZ_CADEAU010000201.1 GCF_902825405.1 Micromonospora maritima
TGGCCGGTGGCGCCACCTCCGCCGACGTGGCCGCGGCCGCGCAGCGCGCCGGCCTGGTCGCGGCCACCGGGACGGCCGGTTCGGTCGGCATGGCCGGCCTGACGCTCGGCGGTGGCTACGGGCCACTGAGCGGCCGGTTCGGCCTTGCCGCCGACAACCTGCTCTCCGCCGACGTGGTGCTCGCCGACGGCACGTCGGTCACCGCGGACGAGGAGCACGATCCCGAGTTGCTCTGGGCCCTGCGCGGCGGTGGCGGCAACTTCGGCGTCGTCACCTCGATGCGGATCCGGTTGCACGCGGTCCCGACGATCCTGGCCGGGATGTTCATGTTCGGCTTCGACGTGCTGCCGGAGCTGGAGGAGTCGCTGCTGCGCGGGCCGGACGAGCTCACCGTGCAGGCCGGCTTCATCACCGCCCCGACCGGTGACCCGACGCTGTTCGTCGCGCCCACCTGGTGCGGCGACCCCGAGGTCGGGACCAAGGTGCTGCAACGGCTCACCGAGCTCGGCGAGCCGCTGACGGCGCAGTTCGGCCCGACCACGATGACCGACCAGCTCGCACAGATCGACGCGATGTTCCCGGCGGGCCGCCACGTCGAGATCGGGGCGCGTACGGTCACCGGACTCGACCGTACGGTCCAGGAGATCCTGCTCGGCGCCGCGGCCGCCAAGACCTCGCCGCTGTCGGCGATCTCGCTGCACAGCCTGCACGGCGCAGCCGCTCGCGTCCCCGCCGACGCCACCGCGTTCCGCAACCGGAACCCGCACCTGATGGTCGAGACCATCGCGGTCTGGGAACCCGGAGACCCCGCCGTGGACCGACACCGGGCCTGGGTCCGCAAGACCGACCGGCTTCCGGGCGGTTATCCCAACCTGCTCGGTCCGGGCGATGCCGAGCGCACCGCCGCAACGTTCGGGCCGAACGCCGAGCGCCTGCTCTCCGCCAAGAAGCGGTACGACCCCGACCTGGTGTTCCACGCCCCGGGACGGCTCTGACGGCCGGCGCCGGACACCATCGAACGGAGGTGCGCAGTGGGCTGGAGCACCCGGGAGATCGCCCAACTCGCCGGCACCACGCTGCGGGCGGTACGCCACTACCACGACGTCGGGCTGCTGGCCGAACCAGCCCGGCGTGCCAACGGCTACAAGCAGTACGGGGTTGCTCACCTCGTCCGGATCCTGCGCATCAGGCGCCTGACGGAGCTGGGGTTCTCGCTGTCGCAGATCGCGACCATGCAGGACACCGACGAGCAGCCCGTGGCGGCCCTGCGTGCCCTCGACGCCGAACTCGCGGCGACCATCGAACGGCTCCAGCGGGCCCGCCTCGAACTCGGCGCCATCCTGCGGCAGCCCACACCGGCGGAACTGCCGGCCGGCTTCGCCGCACCCGGTGTCGTGTCGACGATGCCGCCGGCCGACCGTTCGTTCATCGTCGTGCTGACCCGGGTACTCGGCACCGACACCATGCGGGCCTGGGCGGACATGCTGGGCAAGCCCGTCACCGACCCGGTCGCCGGGCGGTTCGACACGCTTCCCGCGGACGCGGACGAGCCGACCCGCGCGGCCGTGGCGCGGGACCTGGCCCCCTATGTACGCGCGCTGCTCGCGGACAACCCCGGAGTGCGGATCACGAACGACGGCACCCGGTACAGCGCGCACTACGTGCAGCAGGCGGTCAGCAAGGCCCTGGCGGAGCTCTACAACCCGGCGCAGTTGGACGTCCTGCGGCGCACCCACCGCCTGCTGTCCGAACCGCCTGACTGACCGACGGCACCGACCGGCGGGCGCCGGTGGACCGTGCCCGGTCAGGCGCGGCCGCGACGAGACGCGCGCCGCGCAGCCACCGCACGACGGACAACGCCAGCCCGGTCGCGACCGCGACACCGACAGCGGCCGGCAGCGGCAGGAACGCGTCGGCCGTGACGAACACGATCACCGGGACGGTCGAGTAGACGAACCCGGCCGGCCCGCCCATCTGCCGCAGGATCGCGGCCAGTTCCGCGCGGATCCGCTGTTGGCGCTCGATGCTGGCCGCCAGTTCGACGTCGAGGGCGCGGAACGTCTGTTCCGCGCCCTCGACCGACTCCTGCGCCACGGCGGTGTCGGCGAGCGACACGCCCAGGTCCACCAGGCGACGGATCCGCAGCAGCCGGACGAGATGCCGGATCCCGTACCGCTTGTAGCCGTTGGCCGCCCGTTCGGGCTCCTCCAGCCGCCCCCGATGCGCATGCGGCCATCGCACACCGTGCCCCGGGGGCACGGTGAACGTCAGCCGCGCCGGCAGGCCCGGTCGCCGGCCGGCATCGTGCCGTCCACCAGGTACGACGTGGTGAGGTTCAGCGCGCAGGCGTTGCCACCGAGCACGTAGACGCCGTGCCCGCTCCCGTCGACGGTGACCAGCCGGGAGCGCGCGTCGAACGTCTCCCGCAGCAGCCTGCCGCCGGCGAACGGGGTGACCGGGTCGTGCCGGTTCTGCAGGATCAGCACGTTGCGCGGCCCCTCGTCGTTCACCGCGACCGGCGGCTGCGTCGGCTCGTGCTTCCAGAAGGCGCAGGGGGTGATGTTGGCGCTGGCCGCGCCGAACAGCGGGAACCGCTTGCGGTCCTGCGCGACCGCCCGACGGTAGGTGTCCACGTCCTCGGGCCACGCGACGTCGTTGCAGGTGACGGCGAGGAACACGGTGAGGGCGTTGTCCTGCGGGTTGGCAGCGGTCGCCGCCTTCGCCCGCGGCGCCTCGCCGGGGTTCAGGTAGGTCTGCCAGATCCGCGCGAGGCTCGGGTACTGGATCTGGTTGTAGAGGGAGCCGAAGGTGATCTGCCGGAGGACGGCACCGGTGAGCCCGTCCGGGGCGGGCGTCTTGTCGAGCCGCTCGGCGATGGTGAGATAGGTCCGGCGTACCTGCTGCGGGGTGCGGCCCAGGCCGTAGGACTCGTGCCGCTTCGCCGCCCACGCCGCGAAGTCGGGGAACGTCTGCTCCATGCCGAGCGCGAACCGGCGCAGCCCGGCCCGGTCGAGGTGGGTGTCGCCGACGATGCTGTCCAGCACGACCCGGTCGGTGGTGGCCGGGAACATCGAGGTGTACGCGGCGCCGAGCGCCGAACCGTAGGACGCCCCGTAGAAGCTGGCCTTCTCCTCGCCCAGCGCGGCGCGGATCCGATCCAGGTCGCGGGCCATGTTCGCGGTCGTGAGGTGGCGCAGCCGGTCCTCGGTGTCGTGGGCCGCGCAGCGTTCGGCGACGTCCCGGGCGATGTCGGCCTGCCGGACCACGGCGGCGTCGTCGGGCGCGTACGGCGGGATGTTGGCCCAGTAGGCGTCATCGGCGGTGAAACCGCAGCTCACCGGCGACGAGTGCCCGACGCCCCGGGTGTCCATGCCGATCAGGTCGTAGGCGTCCGTGACGCCGGTCGGCAGGCCCTTCGAGACCAGGAAGGCCGGCTGGTCCAGCCCGGTGCCGCCCGGACCGCCCGGGTTGAACATCAGTACGCCGCGCCGCTTCTCCGGTTTCGTGCTCGCGATCCGCGACACCATCAGCTCGATCCGGGCGCCGTCCGGATCCTGGTAGTCCAACGGAACGGGCACCGTCGCGCACTGCACCGGCAGCGTCACCGTCGGGGGCACCACCACGTCCTTCGGGCACGCCGTCCACTGCGGAGCCCTCGTCGCCGCCCGCTCCGCGGGCGACTCGCCGGCCGTCGCCGGAATCACCGCGACCAGCGCTCCGACCAGTCCCAGCGTCCCCACCAGGGCCGTTGCACGTCTTCGCGACATTCTCATCTCCTGTCCGACCCGCGTTCAACGGGTTCGCACCCATGCGAACCTGTGCCCTCGGGGCACAGTCAACGCGGCACGGCAGACGTCGGGCACCTGTCGGCGGCTCGTCTCCGGACGTCGTCGGACAGATCACACCCGGGCGGGGTTGAGTGTGCCGCTACGGCCGGGTGTCTCGTCGAGGCCGCAGAGGTGCAGCACGAAACGACCCGGAGGCTCAGATGGCCCTGCTCGACCCCGGTCCACCCGTGGACCGGCCCGCCTCACCCGCTCGCCGGCGTACCACCGCTCGCGCCGGCGTCGCGTTCGGCGCGGCAGCGGTGCTCGCCTTGTCGGCTGCCTGCACCGGCACCCCGACCACGGCGGAGTCCGAGCCGGGGCCGTCCGCTGCCGGGCTGGAGGCGTACTACGGGCAGAAGCTGTCGTTCGGCTCGTGCGCGGGCTACGGCAGCACGCCGGGGGAGAAGAAGCAGTATGTCGCGCCCTTCGAGTGCGCGCGGCTGAAGGTGCCGCTGGACTACCGGGACCCGAAGGGCCGGACCATCCAGGTGGCGGTGCTCCGGCTCCCCGCCCAGGGCGCTCCGGGGCAGCGGATCGGCTCGCTGGTGCTCAACCCGGGCGGTCCGGGCGGTTCGGGGATGACCCAGGCGACGACCTTCAGCGTCGCGTACGCGAAGAGCCCACTGCTGCAACGTTTCGACGTGGTGGGATTCGATCCGCGCGGTGTCGGGTCGTCGACGCCCGCGATCAGCTGCTTCACCGACGCCGAACGCGATCGCGGCGAGGACCAGACCACCCTGCTGGCGTCCGCGGGGCAGTGGACCGCGCAGGACACCGAGCGGCTGGCGGAGCGCTGCGCGAAGGGCTCGGGCGGAGCGGAGATCCTGGCGGCGGTCGGCACCCGTAACGTCGCCCGGGACGTGGACGTCCTGCGGTCGGCGCTGGGTGACGAGAAGCTGACGTTCGCCGGGCAGAGCTACGGCACCCGCCTCGGCGCGGTCTACGCCGAGATGTTCGGCGGGAACGTGCGGGCCATGGTGCTGGACGGCGTGACGGACCCCACCCTGCAGAACCCGCAGCGGCGGCTCACCCAGCAGGCCGGCTTCCAGCAGAACTTCGAGAGGCTGGCGGCCTCCTGTGCCACCAGCCGGGACTGCCCGCTCGGCACCGACCCGGCCCGGGCCACGGAGGTCTTCCAGAAGCTGGTCCAGCCACTGATCGACGAGCCCGTCCCCGCCGGGAAGGGGCGCACGCTCACCTTCAACCAGGCCACCGGCGGCGTCACCGCCGGCCTCTACTATCCCGAGGCCTGGCCGACGATCATCAAGGGCCTCACGCAGCTCAAGCGGGGCGACGGGTCGCAGATCCTCAAGGTCGGCGACGTGTTCGGTGGTCGGGATCCCTCCGGTGTGTGGACCAACTTCCTCGAGGCCAACCTCGCCGTCAACTGCAACGACGAGGTACGCCGCACACCCGAGCAGGAAGCCCGGCTGCGCGCCGACATCGCCCGGACCAGCCCGTTCGTCGACACCGGCAGGAACGTGGACGGGGTCACCCGGGACGCGTGCGAATCCTGGCCCGGCGAGCCCAGCCTCGGCATCCCGTACGCGCAGGACGTCGAGGGCCTGCCCGACACGCTGATCATCTCCGTCACCGGCGACCCGGCCACCCCGTACGCCGCCGGCAAGGTCCTCGCCGACGAGATCGGCGGTACGGTGCTCACCGTCGAGGGTGCGCGGCACACCGTGGCGCAGGAGGGGGTCAACCCCTGCGTCAACGCCGCCTTCACCGCCTACCTCATCGATCTGAAGGTCCCCGCGCAAGGCCAACGCTGTCGACTCTGACCGGACCCACCGGGGTGGGCTCCGGACGTGGCGGGCGGCCACGAAGCGGCCCGTCACGCCCGTGAACACGCCGGGCTGCCCTCCCCACGCCGTTGATGCCCGATCGGCATGAGTCCCCCGGCTTCTGTCTTCGACGGCGTCCCGGATCACTGTCAGGGTCGGGTCCTGCCCGACCGGCCGGGCAGTCCGAGCACCGAGCGCGGCCACACCAATCGGCACACCGACACGAAGGAAGACATGCGCCACTCTCCAGCACACCCGATCGTGCGTCCGTTGGGGGCGTTCGAGCACGTCATCGACCTCTACATCAGTCGCAACCCGGTACAGTTCTCGCTCGTCGTCGAACTCGCCTCGCCCGTCTCGGCGCACCGACTGGAGCGCGCGCTCGCCCAACTCCAGCGGACGCACCCCCTGCTCGCCGTCGGCATCGACCGCAGCGGCGACCGCCCGGCCTTCCGTGAGTCGACCGAGCCCATCGGGGTCCGGCACGTCAGCGGGGTCGACTGGCGCGAAGCGGCGGCGCAGGAGCAGACCCGTCCCGTCGACGCCGACGGGAGCCCGCTGGCGCGCGCGACGCTCGTGGGCGACGCACCAGACGGCCGGGGGAGCGCCGTCGTCCTGACGTTCTCCCACCAGATCACCGACGGACGCGGCGCGCTCCGCGCCGCGCACGACCTCCTCGCGATCCTCGACGCTCGGACGCTCCCGGCCCGGCCGGTGCCCCTCGACCAGGAGAGCCTGCTCGAACGCCTACCCGGGACGGAGCGGCCGACCGATCACACCCCGGGTCCTCCGGCGGAGCCGGCTGTCGCCACGGTCCGTCCGTTCGACGCCGCGGCGCCGAGCATCGAGACCGCCGAACTCGACCCCGCGACGACCGCACACCTTCGCTCCACCGCCCGAGCCAACGGGTCGACCGTCCAGGGCGCGATCTGTGCCGCGGCGGCGCAGGCGCTCTCCGCGCTCACCGGGGCCGAGAGCATCCGCGTCAACGTTCCCGTCGACCTCCGCTCCGCGCTCGATCTCGAGGACGACGTGGTGAACCGCTTCACGGCGACGGCCGTGGTGCTGCGCGCACCCGCGCAGAGCACGCTCTGGTCCCTGGCGAAGGACGCGACGGCGCAACTGCGGGCCGCACGGGCCGGCGCCCGGCAGGCGGCTCTGATGCTGGGGTCGCTCGAACCCGCCGACGCCTCGCAGGCGGAGGCGGCGATGCTCGCCGCCACGGCCGCCGACCTGGAGATCACCAACCTGGGTACGTCCGAGCCCGACAGTTCCTCCGCCGTCGCGATCTGGGGGCCGACGATGACGACGCAGGTCCGCGACGAGCGCATCCTCGGCGTCGTCACGCACGCCGGGTCGTTGCGGCTCGTCCTGACGACACACGGCGACACGCGTGGCCTTCCCGCCGACGTCGCCGGCCGGCTGGCCCGACTGGGAGGTTCCGGAGCCGAGGGCTAGGTTTCCGCCCCGGCGCCGGCCGCCGCCGGAGCGAACGGCAGGTGGCGGCGCAACCGGCGCGCGGCGTGGCGGGTGCGCCCCGGCAACGGTGACGGCTCTCCCCGGGGGCGACCGACGCCGGGCGGTGCCATCGCCGCCGCGGCTCGTCCGGTTGTCCCGGTCGGTGCCTGAGGCCTGCCGACGAGGTCGGCGGCGTTGACGGGGAAGGTGCCCGACTTTAGGGTCTGGTCTATTAACGGCCCGGCCCGTAATGGCGCCGGTGTCGCGATCGACTCGGTGAAGGGGCAACTATGTCGGGAGTTGTGTCACGACGGGCGGCGCTCGCTGGGCTTGGAGCGGTAACGGTAGGAGCCGTATTTCCTCAGGCGGCGCACGCATCTCCGCCGTCGGGCAGCGGGGGCCCGCTCGACGTCGTGATCAGTGATCTCGGCCCCGCCTCGCGGGTGCTGAACTTCGGCAACGGCGTCCGCGTGGGCAACGAGATCTGGTTCGCCACCCGGCAGATCCTGCCCACTCGGGTCGCGGCCTACGACCTGACCGAGCGTCGGATCACGAAGACGGCGCTGATCCCCGGGGTGCCCGGTCTGTGGGGCATCGACGCGGTCGGCACCGACCTCTTCGTCAGCTCGTACACCCCGGGTCTGCTGTTCAAGGTGGACACGGTCACCCTCGAGGTCGCGCAGGTGCTCGACCTGCGACAGGAGGTCGGGTGGAGTGTCAAGGCGTCGCCGGACGGCAAGGTCTTCGTCGGCACGTACCCGTCGGCCCGGCTGTGGGAGTACGACCCGGCCACCGGCCGGGCTACCGACCACGGTCGGATGGATCCGGACGACACCTACGTCCGCGACCTGGTCGCGACGGGGACGACCGTCTACTGCGGCATCGGGTCCCGCGCCGGGCTGGTCGCCTACGACCGCGCCACCGCGACGCGCACGGACATCCTCCCGGACGAACTCCGCGGCCGGACCTTCGGCGCGGTCTGCCATCTGGCCGGTGACCACCTCGTGGTCGGGATCTCGCCCACCGCCGAGATCCTCGTCGTGGACACCCGCGACCACAGCCGCTACCAGATCCTGTCCACGCCAGGCGACTCGTTCGTCGTCGGCATCACCAGCCGCGGCGACGAGGTCTTCTACACCACCCGCCCCTCCGGCTCGCTGTACCGCTTCACCCTCGGCGACACCGCACCGACCCTGGTCGGCGTGCCGGTCGCCGAGGCGTCCAACGTCCGGCTCGGCTTCCTCGACGACGGCCGGCTCTGGGCCGTGCAGACCGCCGGGGGCATCGTCTACGACCTGACGACCCGCACCACCGAGGCGCTCGACATGAGCTCCCCGGAGCTGGCGCCCACTCCGGAGCGACCCATGTCGCTGAGCTATGCCGGTGACCGGATCGTCGTCGGCGGCACGCTCGGCGTCCAGGTCGTCTCGACCGCGCCGACACCCGCCTTCGACACCTACCGGGTGCCCTTCGGGGGTGAGGCCAAGGACATGGACACCTGGCGCGGGGTGACGCACATGGGTGTCTACACGCTGGCCCGGTACCTCACCCTGCCGGTCGGCGGCCGGGTGGCGACCGAGGTCGCCCGGGTGGATCCCGCCGAGGAGCAGACCCGCCCGACGTCCCTGGTGGTCGACCGGCGTCGCGGCCTGGTGCTGATGGCCACCGAGCCGGACTACGGCCGTTGGGAGGGCGCCCTCACCGTCTTCGACGGGCGGGAATCGCGTACCTGGCGGGGGATCCTGCCGGACCAGACGGTCCAGTCGCTCTGCCCGGATCCGCACGGCGTGTTCCTCGGCGGCAGCATCATCAACGGCTACGGCACCACCCCGACGACGACCCGCGCCAAGCTCGGCTACTTCGACCACCGTACGCGGCGCCTGGCCTGGCTGGTCGAACCCACGTCCGGCGAGGTGATCGTCGATCTGAAACTGGTCGGCCGGGTGCTCGTCGGGGTGACCCGGGACGGGGAGCTGTTCGCGCTGGACCCGCGTACCCGCAAGGTGTTCTGGCGGATCGACGTCGGCGCGGTCGGCGGCAAGCTCGCCGTGGTCGACGAGCGGATCTTCGGCACCGACGGGACGCGGTTGTGGGCGGTACGGGTCGGCCGTGGTGAACCGTCGCTCACGGTGCTGGCCGACGGGCTCGACCAGTCCTGGTTCGGCGCTCCGGAGGTGGTCGGCGACGGCGTACGCACGCTGTTCACCACCCGGGGCACCAACCTGATCCGGGTCGACCTGGGCTAACGGCGGCGGCGGCGAAGTAGGGGTCGGTGACGTCGTGGCAGATGACGCCGACGGTGCGGTGGGAGGCGCCGGCCAACGCGCGGGCGTGCGCGTTGGGGGTGTACG
>NZ_CADEAU010000202.1 GCF_902825405.1 Micromonospora maritima
GGCGCGGCGGGCGACGCCGGCGCGCCGGAGATCGGGTGCCCGGCGCGTGCCTGCTGGGAGAGCGCGAGCTTGGCCTGGCGGGCGACGCTCGCCAGCGCGGCGGCGCTGGGCCAGCGGGCCGCCGGATCCTTGGCCATCGACCGCTCGACGATCGCGCGCACCTGGGGCGGGATGTCGGCGGGGAGCGGCCGGGGTGCGTCGCGTACGTGCTTCATGGCGATCTCGAGGGGATTGTCCCCCTCGAAGGGACGCCGGCCGGCCAGGCACTGGTAGGCCACCACGCCGAGCGCGTAGACGTCGGAGGCCGGGGTGGCGACCGCGCCGGTGGCCTGTTCCGGAGAGATGTACGAGGCGGTGCCGAGCACCGAGCCGGCGGCGGTGAGCTGGCCGACCAGGTCGGAGCGGGCGATGCCGAAGTCGGTGAGCACCAGCGTGCCGTTCGGCCGCACCAGCAGGTTGCCGGGCTTCACGTCCCGGTGCACGATGCCCTTCTCGTGCGCCGCGTGCAGCGCGTCCGCGGCCTGGGCCAGCAGCGCCATGGTGCGGGCCGGGGTGAGCCGGCCGACCCGGCTGAGCGTGGCGGAGAGCGCGTCACCCTCCACGTATTCCATCACCAGGAAGGCGATCTGCTGGTCGCTGCCGAAGTCGTAGACGTCGACCACGCCGGGGTGGTTGATGGTGGCCATGGTCCGCGCCTCGCCGCGGAACCGCTCGGCGAAGCCCGGCTCGTCCAGCAGCGCGGGGAGCAGGCTCTTGACCGCGACGGTACGGCCCAGCACCTGGTCGGTGCCGCGCCAGACGTCGCCCATGCCGCCGCTGGCGATCCGCTCGTCCAGGCGGTAGCGGTTGCCGAGCTGCACACCCGGGCTGAGCACGTCAGCGCCTCCCGGAGTCGGCGATGGCCGCCGCCATGATCCGGCCGGCGATCCGGGCCGCCTCGGCGCTGCCGCCGCTGCCGGCCTGCTCCAGCTCGACGCAGACCGCGGAGAGCGGGGTGCCGTCCTTGTCCAGGGCGAAGCCGATGAACCAGCCGTGGTCAGGCGTGTCCGGGCCGGACTGGGCGGTGCCGGTCTTGCCGCCGACCACGTAGCCGTCGATGGCGGCCCGCTCGCCGGTCCCCTCCTTCACCACGTTCTGCATCATCGACCGCAGGTCGGCCGACACCTGGCTGCTGACCGGGCGGCGCAGCTCGCGCGGCTTGGCGGCGTCGTAGACGGTGGTGCGGTCCGGGCCGAGCAGCTGCTTGACCAGGTACGGGCGCATCTGGCTGCCGTCGTTGGCCACCGCGGCGGCGATCAGGGCGCCCTGCAACGGCGTCATCCGCACGTTGTTCTGGCCGATCGACGACTGGGCGAGCGCGGCCGGGTCGGTGCCGCCGTCCGGGTTCTGCATGTCGCCGGTGCGGCTGGCCGCGACCGGCAGGCCACCGTCACCGTTCTGCCCGACGGTGAGGTCCTCCTGCTCGAAGCCGAACTGCCGGGCCTTCTCCTTGACCTTGTCCGCGCCGAGCCGCACGCCGAGCTGGGCGAAGCCCGTGTTGCAGGACTTGGTCACCGCCTCCCGCAGGGTGACCTGCGACTGGGGACAGATCGACGGTGCCGCGTTCTTGATCGGCACCCCGGCGCCCGGCGCGGTGTAGCTCGGCCCGGCCGGGATCTGGGTCTGCTGGCCGATGCCGTTCTCCAGCGCCGCCGCGGCCATGACGATCTTGAAGGTGGAGCCCGGCGGCAGCACCTCGGACAGCGCCCGGTTGGCCAGCGGCCGGTCCTTGTCCTTCTCCAGCGCGTTGTAGGCCCGGTCGGCCTCCGTGCTGTCGTGGCTGGCCAGCGGGTTCGGGTCGAAGCTCGGCATGGAGACAAGCGCCTGCACCGCACCGGTACGCGGGTCGATCGCGATCGCCGCGCCCTTGGTGGCACCCACCTGGTTGTCGTTGAGCTGCTTGTACGCCGTCTCCTGGGCCCGCTTGGAGAGCGTCAGCAGCACGTTGCCGCCACCGGTCTCGTCACCGGTGAACATGTCCTTGATCCGGTTGGCGATGAGCGCGTCGCTGGTGCCGGCGAGGAAGTCGTTCTCGATCCGCTCGATGCCGCTGGCGCCGCCGTTGACCGGCTTCCAGCCGAGCACGTGCGCGTACGTCTTCCCGCCCGGATAGGTGCGCTGGTACTTCAGCTCACCGCCGGTCTCCTTGCTGAGCGCGTACGCGGTGCCGCCGACCTCGATGTTGCCGCGCTTGCGGTCGTACTCGGCGACCTGGACCCGACCGTTGTAGTCGCTGGTGCGGTATTCGTCGGCCTTGTAGGCCTGGATCCAGTTCAGGTTCGCGAAGAGCAGCCCGAACAGGACCATCACGACCACACCGACGCGGCGCAGGGGTGCGTTCACGGCCGGATCACCTCCGTCGGGGCGCCGTGCAGCTGCTCGGGCGGACCGCCGGCGGGCCGGGCGGCCGGGCCACCCCCGCCGGTGACCGGCCGGCGGGCGCCGTCGGACACCCGCAGCAGCACCGCGATCAGCAGCCAGTTCGCCATCAGCGAGGAGCCACCGGCGGACAGGAACGGGGTGGTCTGGCCGGTCAGCGGGATGAGCTTGCTGATCCCGCCGACGATGACGAAGACCTGGAGGCCCAGGGTGAACGCCAGGCCGCCGGCGAGCAGCTTGCCGAACGAGTCCCGCACCGCCAGCGCGGCGCGCAGGCCCCGCTCGACGATCAGCAGGTAGACCACCAGCAGCGCGGAGAGACCGAACAGGCCGATCTCCTCACCGATGCCGGCGAAGATGAAGTCGGTCTGCACCTCGGGCAGCAGCGTCGGCTGGCCACCGCCCGGCCCGGCGCCGAACAGGCCACCGGTGCCGAGCGTGAGCAGGCCCTGGACCAGTTGGTAACCCCGGTCGTAGGGCTCGGCGAACGGGTCCAGCCAGATCTGCGCCCGGTCGTAGAAGTTGGCGAACGGCCCGCCCACGGTGCTGCCCAGCACGTACGCCAGGTAGGCGCCGCCGAAGAACAGGAGCAGACCGATGAGCAGCCAACTGACCCGCTCGGTGGCGATGTAGAGCGTCACCACGAACATGCCGAAGTAGAGCAGCGAGGTGCCCAGGTCCTTCTCGAAGACCAGCACCAGGAGGCTGACCAGCCAGACCACCAGCACCGGGCCGAGGTCGCGCCCGCGCGGGAAGTCGATGCCGAGCACCCGCCGGCTGGCCAGCGACAGCACCTCGCGCTTGCGCACCAGGTAGTAGGCGAAGAACGTGAGCAGGGCCAGCTTGGCGAACTCACCCGGCTGGATGGAGAAGCCACCGATCCGGATCCACAGCTTCGCGCCGTTGATCTCGGAGAACCGCCCCGGCAGCACCGCCGGGATCATCACCAGCACGATGCCGGCCAACCCCAGGGTGTACGCGTAGCGGGACAGCGTGCGGTGGTCGCGCAGGATCGCCAGCAACCCGGCGGCCAGCACCACCGCGGCGAGCGTCCAGGCGAGCTGCCGGCCGCCGGTGCCGGCGAAGATGGCCAGGTCCGCCCGGTCCGCCGGGGCGGCCTGCGCCAGGTCGTAGCGGCGCAGGAAGCCGACGCCGATGCCGTTGAGCAGCGCCACCGCCGGCAGCAGGGCCGGATCGGCGTACGGCGCCAGCCAGCGGATCACCAGGTGCAGCCCCAGGAAGACCAGTCCCAGCGCGGCGGCCGGGATCCAGAAGTCCGGGGTGACCGTGTCCAGCGCCTTCGCCTCGACCATCGCCGCGTACGCCGCCACCAGCACCATGGCGAGCAGGAGCAGGGACAGTTCGGCGTTACGCCGGGACCGGGCCAGGCGTACGCCGGACTGCTCGCCCGTCGAGGCGGGCGAGGCTGCCGGTACGGCGGCTGCGGTCACGGATGAGTCCTCAGGATCGAGCCGACACTCACTCCGGCGACCGGCAACCGGCGGGATCGGCCGGCGCGTCGGTGTCGGAGGGTACGGCGTCGGGCGTGGTGGTCGACGTCGGCGTGGGCGTCGGCGTGCCGGCCGCCGGGGTCGGCGGGACGGCGCTGCCGGTGATGACCGGGGTCAGCGCTCCGGCCGTCGTCGCCGGCGTCGGGCTGGCCGGACCGGCCGTGGGGCCGGGCGGGCAGAGCGGCTTGAGGTTCGGGTTGGCCGGGTCGTCGCTGGTCAGCTCGGCCAGCCGGCGCTCGGCGTCCGGTTCGCTCTTGGCCTGGATGCCCTGCTTCACCCGCTCCTGCGCGGCAAGCGTCAGGTCGTCGAGCCGTGCCGGGCTGCGCTCGTGCACGTTCGACAGGTCGAGCCCGGCGACCTGCCCGGGCACGCCGCGGAAGACCGCGAGCTGACCGTCGTCGGTGGCGCCGACGTAGAACTGCCGCTGGGTGTAGCTCCAGCCACCGAAGACACCGCCGGCGACGATGACCGCCAGCGCGAGCGCCATCGCGGCGGTGCGCAGCGGGTGCCGCCGGCGCCGCTCGGGCTCGTCGTCGCGGGTGTCGACCGGCTCCTCGGGCGCCGGCGGCCGGGGCGCGGACAGCGCCGAGGCACGGGCCGCCGGGGTCGAGTCGTCGGCGGAGGTCGCCATGCCCCGGTCCCGGGCGGCGGCGCCGCCGACGATCGGGGACGCCTCCACGATGTCGTGGTCGGTGGCGTCGGCGATGATCACCGTGATGTTGTCCGGACCGCCGCCGCGCAGCGCGAGCTGGACGAGGCGCTCCACGCACTGCTGCGGGTCGGTGTACTCCCGCATGGTGTCGCCGATGGTGTCCGCGCTGACCACGCCGGAGAGCCCGTCGGAGCAGATCAGGTAGCGGTCGCCGGGCAGCACCTGACGGACGCTGTACTCCGGGTCGATGTCGCGGCCGTCGAGCGCGCGGGTGAGCAGCGAGCGCTGGGGGTGGCTGCTCGCCTCCTCGGCGCTGATCCGGCCCTCGTCGACGAGCATCTGGACGTAGGTGTCGTCCTTGGTGATCTGCGCGAACTCGCCGTTGCGCAGAAGGTAGGCCCGCGAGTCACCGATGTGGACCATCCCGAGCTTGCTGCCGGAGAAGAGGGTGGCGGTGAGCGTCGTGCCCATCCCCTCCAGCTGCGGGTTGGCGTCCACGGTGTCGCGGAGCTGCTGGTTGGCGGTGCCCACGGCGGAGCGGAGCGCGTCGACCAGGGCGTCACCGGGGACGTCCTCGTCGAGCGGCGCCATGGCACCGATGACGATGTTGCTGGCGACGTCACCGGCGGCCATGCCGCCCATGCCGTCGGCCACGGCGAGCAGCCGCGGTCCGGCGTAGACGGAATCCTGGTTGCCGTCTCGGATCAGACCGCGGTCGCTGTGGGCCGCGTAGCGCAGGGTCAGAGTCATGGCCGTAATTCGAGGGAAGTGCGGCCGATCCGGATCGGCACGCCGAGGGGGACGGGGGTTGGTCCGGTGACCTTAGCGCGATCCAGGTAGGTGCCGTTAGTCGATCCGAGGTCCTCGACGTACCACTGCCCGTCACGCGGCACGAGCCGGGCGTGTCGCGCCGAGGCGTAGTCGTCGGTGATCACCAGGGTGGAGTCCTCCGCCCGCCCGATGGTGATCTGGGCCTCGCCCAGGGTGATCCGGGTGCCGGCCAGCTGACCCGCGGTGACCACCAGTTGGTGGGCGGCCCGACCCCGCTTGGCCTTGGCCGGCTTCCCCGCCGGCGGCGCTCCGGTGGAGGCGCCGACCCCGCGCGGCGCGGCCACCAGTCGACCCGACCGGGCCCCGGCGAAGAGGTCCCGACGGATCACGCCGACCACCGTGAACACGAAGATCCACAGCAGGATGAGGAACCCGAACCGGGCGACGGTGATGACGAGCTCCGGCAACGGGGATCAGCCGTCCACGCGGAAGGTCAGCGTCGTCGTGCCGAGCTGGATCATGTCGCCCGGGTTGAGGGCGACCGCCGAGACACGCTGGCCGTTGACCATGGTGCCGTTCGTGGAGCCCAGGTCGGTCAGCACGACCTGGCCGCCGTCGAAGTCGAGCCGGGCGTGGCGCCGGGAGATGCCGACGTCGGGCAGGCGCAGGTTCGCCTGGTCGCCACGGCCGATCACGGTCGAGCCCATCTGGAGCGGGTAGGTGCGGCCGTCGCCGGAGACCAGGCGGACGTTGCGACCGCCGCCGTGGCCGGGCGGGGGGCCGTAGCCGCCACCCTGGTCGTAGGCCGGGTAGGCCGGACCGGCGTCGTAGCCGCCCGGCGCGGAGACCGGCGCCACGTCGCCGCCGGTGTAGACCTCGGCGGTGACCCGGAACATGCCGGTGTCCAGTCCCTCACCACGTTCGACCTCGACGATCACGTCGCCGTAGACCGTCCAGGCCTGCTCGCCGATGAACTCCGCCTGCGACTGGGCCAGCTCCTGGGCCAGCGCGGCGGCGTACGGCGCCAGCCGACTGTGGTCGTAGGGCGAGAGATCGATCACGTAGCGGTTGGGCACCAACGTGCGCCCACCGGCCAGGATCGCCTTGTGCGCCTCGGCCTCCCGCTGCATGGCGTTGAGGATCTCCACGGGGTGGACCACCCCTTTGAAGACCTTGGCGAAGGCCCCCTCGACCAGGCCTTCCAGACGCTTCTCGAAGCGTTGCAGCACGCTCACCGGCTCCTCCTCGGGTCCCGAGGCAATGATGGTATCCGGACACCGCCTCCGCAGCTCACACGCCGCTCGGCCGGCTGCCGTCGGCCCGTTCGTGACCAGGCCCGCGAGCGTGCTACAGTTTCGCCCGCCACGAGCGGTGACCGTTCGTGGCGTGACCAGTGGACAGCGTAATATGTCCCGACACCCGCCGCAGATGGGCGGGCGAGGGATGCGATATGGTGTTCCAGGTCGTGCCACGGGGATGTGGCGGAATGGCAGACGCGCACGGTTCAGGTCCGTGTGTCCGAAAGGACGTGGGGGTTCAACTCCCCCCATCCCCACCAGAACGAGGGCTCCGCAGGCTGCGGGGCCCTCGCGCCGTATCGGGGCGTACCGGACGTCACGCTATGCTCCGATGGTTTCCCTGCCTCCTATGGACCAGGAGTGGCGTGTGAGTGTCGCGTTGGTGACCGGTTCGGGCGGTCTGATCGGCTCCGAGGCGGCCCGGCACTTCGCCGGCCTCGGTCTCGACGTGGTCGGCATCGACAACGACATGCGGCGGTACTTCTTCGGCGAGGACGGCTCGACCGCCTGGAGCCTCGACCGCCTCGCCGCCGACCTCGGCACCGCGTACACCCACCACGCCGTCGACATCCGTGACCGGGACGGCCTGGAACAGGTCTTCAAGCGGTACGGCCGGGACATCGCGGTGGTGATCCACAGCGCCGCCCAGCCGAGCCACGACTGGGCCGCCAAGGAGCCGTACACCGACTTCGACGTGAACGCCGGCGGCACGCTCAACGTGCTGGAGAACACCCGGCGGCACGCGATCGACGCGCCGTTCATCCACTGTTCCACCAACAAGGTCTACGGCGACCGGCCGAACTCGCTCCCGCTGGTCGAGCTGGAGACCCGCTACGAGCTGCCCGAGGACCACCACTGGTACGACGGCATCACCGAGGACATGTCGATCGACGAGTCGCTGCACTCGATCTTCGGCGCCTCGAAGGTGGCCGCGGACGTGATGGTCCAGGAGTACGGCCGCTACTTCGACATGAAGACCGCCTGCTTCCGGGGCGGCACGCTGACCGGGCCGGCGCACTCCGCGGCCGAGCTGCACGGCTTCCTGGCGTACCTGATGCGGTGCGTGATGGAGGGCCGGACGTACAACCTCTTCGGCTACAAGGGGAAGATGGTCCGGGACGCGATCCACTCCCGGGACGTGCTCACCGCGTTCGAGGCGTTCTTCCGCGAGCCGCGCTCCGCCCAGGTCTACAACCTCGGCGGCGGCCGGCACTCCAACACCTCGCACATCGAGGCGTTCCGGATCGCCCAGGAGATCACCGGCCGCGAGGCGCAGATCAACTACGTCGAGCAGGCCCGCACCGGCGACCATCAGTGGTACGTCAGCAGCATGGCCCGGTTCGAGGAGCACTACCCGGCCTGGAAGATCACCTACGACGTGCCGATGATCCTCCGGGAGATCTACGAGGCGAACGTCGACAAGTGGGTGCCGAAGCCATGACCGCCGACACCAAGCGCAACGTGCTCGGCGTCGGGGTCGACGCGACCGACTACGACCGGGCCACCGAGGCCGTGGTCGCGGCCGCGCACGAGCGCCGCCCGATGGCGCTGACCGCGCTGGCCGTGCACGGCGTGATGACCGGGGTGCTCGACCCGGCGCACAACGCCAGGCTCAACTCGTTCGACGTGGTCACCCCCGACGGGCAGCCGGTGCGCTGGGCGCTCAACCTGCTGCACGGCGCCGGCCTCACCGACCGCGTCTACGGCCCGGAGCTGACGCTGCGCGTGCTGTCCCGGTTCGCCGACGAGGGGCTGCCGGTCTATCTCTACGGCTCCACCGAGGAGACGCTGGCCCGGCTGGTCCCGGCGCTGGAGCGCCGGTTCCCGGCACTGAAGATCGCCGGCGTCGAGCCGTCCAAGTTCCGCGCGGTCGCGCCGGGCGAGGACGCCGAGATCGCCGACCGGATCCGGGCCAGTGGCGCCCGCCTCGTTCTGGTCGGGCTGGGCTGCCCCCGGCAGGAGGTCTTCGCGTACGCGATGCGACCGCTGCTGGACATGCCGCTGATGGCGGTCGGCGCGGCATTCGACTACCACGCCGGCCTGCTGCGCAACCCGCCCCCGTGGATGCAGCGCGCCGGGCTGGAGTGGTTCTGGCGGCTCGGCCTGGAGCCGAAGCGGCTGTGGCGCCGCTACGTCATCCTCAACCCGGCCTACCTGGCCCGGTTGGCGGCGCAGAAGACCGGCCTGTGGAAGGCCACCCCGCCGGCTCCGGCCACCGGCCGACCCGCCACCTTCGACGTCTGACCCGACGACGTCCGGCGGCCACCCGTGAGGGGGACCGCCGGACGCCGGTGGGAGAGGTTGGCTGCGGTGGCGCCGGCCGCCCGGGTGAGGCTCCGGGAGACCGATCGACCCGATGCTAGGTCGCCGGAACCGCCACTGTGAACATTCCGGAACCGCCATACCGCCGGTGCGATGACCCCTACGGGAACGCGTACCGGGGGAACCGGGGGGTCGTCCCCGATTCGTCGGACACCGAACTGGGCAAGGCTGGGTCCATGGATGACCGTCTCGCCGTGCTGCTTCCCGTCGCCGCCGTCTGGCTGGCCGCCGGCCTGGTCGCCGAGGGGCTGCCCGGGCTGGACCGGGCCCGGGCGCTGCGTCGGCGTACCGGATGGTTGTCCGCCCTGGTGCTGACCGGCCTCGCGCTCACCGCGGCGGTCCTGGCCGCGGGCCTGCAGAGCGCCGGTGACACGGCGGTCGACCGGGCCGCCGCCGGGCTCGCCCTCGCGGCCCTACCGGCCACGGTCGTCGCGGCGTGC
>NZ_CADEAU010000203.1 GCF_902825405.1 Micromonospora maritima
CTCTTCCGATCTGGAGGTCGGGCGGCCCGCGCACCGCGAGGTGGCGCCGCCCCGGCAGCGTTCCGCCGCCCGCCGCGACAAGCCCACCAAGCCGGTCCGGGTCCGCGCCCCGAAGATCAAGTTCGGGGACCGTGACCCCGCGGTCGAGCTGGCCATCACCGAGATCGCCGGGCACCTCACGTTCACCCCCAACACGGTCACCGCCTGGTACTGGCTGCCCGAGGTCCGCTGGGCGTTCCGGCCCGACGCCGAACGCGAGGCGCTGCTCTCCGCGATCTCCGAGCAGTACGCCGGACTGGCCGGGTTCCGCCTGCACCTGCGCCGCACCACCCGGCCGTTCCCGGCCGACGAGTGGGCACGCACCATCGACACCCACACCGCCGCCCCGCTGCCGGACGTGCCCGGCACCACCGGCTGGGCCGACCACCTGGTCGCCGCCCAGCGGCACCTGATGGCGGTCAACCACGCCGAGGGTCAGACCTACCTGGGCGTCACCTTCGCCCGCCGGTCGCTCGGCGACTCGCTCACCGAGCGGCTGCTGCGGACGTTCGGCCGGGGCACCGCCGACGGCGAGCGACGCCGGTTGGGCCGTACCGTCGAGCAGTTCGACGAGGTGCTCGGCGCGTTCGGCATGCGCGGGCGCCGGGTGACCGCGCCGGAGCTGGAGTGGCTGCTCTACCGGTCCGTCGCGCTCTGCATGGCGCCGCCCGGCGTGCTCTCCCCGATCACCAACGGCCGCTGGGAACGCGGCGACCTGCTGGCCCTGACCGAGCAGGTGGAGCGCTACCGCACGCCCTACGGCTCGACGGTCAAGCTGGTCAACCGGATGACCGGCGAGGAACGGCACGTGGCCGTGCTCGCGGTCGGCCGGATGGAGCCGCTGGAGATCCCCGAGCGGCACGAGCCGTGGCTGCACTTCCACGAGCGGCTGCCCTGGCCGATGGAACTCTCCACCCGGGTCGACATCCTCGGTCCCAACGACTCCTTCCGAAACCTGGAACACCGGCTCCGGATGATCCGCTCCCAGCAGCTCGACTACGCCGAGCACGGCATCGACGCCCCACCGGAGCTGGAACGCCTGGCCAAACGGGCGCTGGTGATCGGCGACGAGATGACCACCGGCCTGCCGGTGGACTCGGCCCGCGCGCACGGCTGGCACCGGATCGCGGTCGGCGGCCGGACCCGGGAGGAGTGCCTGGAACGGGCCCGCCGGCTCATCCAGCTCTACTCGCGGGAACTGCGGATCTCGCTGCAGCACCCGAAGAACCAGGACTGGCTGGCCCGCGAGTTCATCCCCGGCGAGCCGATCGCCAACACCGGCTACGTCCGGCGGATGCCGGTCAACCTGCTGGCCGCCGCGCTGCCCCAGGCCGCGTCCACCGTCGGCGACCGACGCGGCGACCTGATCGGCCGCACCGCCGGCACCTGCCGTCGCCCGGTCTTCCTCGACCTGCACTTCCCGATGGAGGTACGCGAGCGCTCCGGCCTCGCCGTCTTCGTCGCCGAACCCGGCGGCGGCAAGTCCACGCTGCTCGGCGCGCTCGGCTACCTGGCCGCCCGGCGTGGTGTGCAGGTGACCCTGCTCGACCCGTCCGGCCCGCTGGCCCGCCTCTGCGCCATGCCCGAGTTGGCGCCCTACTCGCGGGTGCTCAACCTGACCGGCTCCGAGCAGGGCACGCTGGCGCCGTACGCGCTGATCCCCACACCGCTGCGCAGCGAGTTCGCCGCCGGGGCGGCCGGCGACCGGGAGTTCGAGATCGCGGTCTCCAACGCCCGCGCCGAGCGCCGGATGCTGGTGCAGGACATCTGCATGATGCTGGTGCCGCCGCAGGTGGCCCGGGAGGCGTCCACGGCCACCCTGTTCCGGCACGCGGTCCGCCAGGTCCCGGCCGAGGAGACGTCCACGCTCGACGACGTGGTCGCCTGCCTCCAGGGGCTCGACGACGACGCCGGCCGCGAACTGGCCAACCTGCTGCTCGACACCGCCGAGATGCCGCTGGCCATGCTCTTCTTCGGCCGGCCGCCGGAGGGGCTGCTCGGCGCCGACGCCGCGCTCACCGTCATCACCATGGCCGGGCTCCGGCTGCCCGACCTGAAGATCGAGCGGGAATACTGGTCCGCCGAGGAGGCCCTGGCGCTGCCGATGCTGCACACCGCGCACCGGCTGGCGGTCCGCCGCTGCTACGGCGGCTCGATGTCCTCCCGCAAGCTGGTCGGCCTCGACGAGGCGCACTTCATGGAGGGCTGGCGCTCCGGACGCTCGTTCCTGGTCCGCCTCGCCCGCGACTCCCGCAAGTGGAACCTCGCCGCGCTCGTCGCCTCGCAGAACCCGAAGGACATCCTCGGCCTCGACGTCCAGAACCTCGTCTCCACCGTCTTCGTCGGCCGGATCGCCGAGGACAGCGAGATCGCCTCCGAGGCGCTGCGCCTGCTGCGGGTGCCGGTGGACGACGGCTACGAGGCGACACTCGCCTCGCTCAGCCAGGCCGACAGCGGTTCGGCGTCCCGCCTCGGCTTCCGCGAGTTCGTCATGCGCGACGTCGACGGCCGCGTGCAGAAGGTCCGGGTGGACGTGTCGTACGTCGACGGGCTGCTGGAACACCTGGACACCACCCCCGGCACGGTCGCCCAGGCCGCCGGGCAACTGCCGACCGTCCTGGCTGATCTGGAGGCGTGACATGGCGAGGGCCCGGGCACGGATCGCGGCGCTCCTCCTCGCGCTCGGCGTACTCGCCGGGGCCACGATCTCCTGGCCGGTGATCGGAGCGGCCACACCGGCGTACGCCGCCGGCCCGACCACCCAGGCCCGGGCCGAGCTGTGCAGCACCAAGGAGTGGCAGGCCGACTTCCGCGCCTGCGTGAACCGGCTCCAATCCGTCAGCGAGGACCAGATCGAGTGCCGCAAGCCGCCGGTGCCGGCGGCCCCGGACTCGGGTCTGGCCGGATGGTTCGCGTCCCGCCCGGACTCGGCCAAGGAGCCCGGCCCGAAGGGCCTCTACAGCGACTACGGGTACGCCGGCTACAGCTACGTCACGTACGACGTGGACGGCGGCTGCGCCTCGTCCGTGCTCCATCCCGACTACCGCTTCACCACGATGGTGGCGAACGGCGAGTTCATGTTCGCCAACGCGGTCATCGGCGCGTCGAACGCGCTGCGCGAGCGGGCGTGGGACCCGCGGACCATGTGGCGCTGGGCGGACCCGCTGGTCGAGCAGGCCACGAAGGCCGTCTACCAGAAGGTGTTCAGCGTCTTCGGCATCATCACCATCTGCGTCGTCGGCCTCTACCTGCTCTGGCGCTCCCGCCAGTCGGACATGAGCAACGCGATGACCACCGCCGGCTGGGCGCTGCTGGTGATGGTGGCCGTGACCGCGCTGGCCGCGTGGCCGGTCAAGTCCGCGAACCTCGCCGACAGCACGCTGATCACGACGCTGGGCGTGGTGCACGACGCGGTCGGCCCGTCGTCGAAGGACATCCCGCCGGACAAGTGCGTGCTGCCGAACCCGAGCGCCTGCGTGGACAAGCGCCCGCCGGCGGTGAGGGCCAGCGACACCGCCACCGAGACGATGCTCTACCGGAACTGGCTGCGCGGCGTGCTCGGCTCGGCCGACAGCGAGACGGCCAAGAAGTACGGTCCCGCCCTCTACGACGCCAAGTCGCTGACCTGGGAGGAATCGGAGAAGCTCCGCCAGAACCCGGCGACCCGTGAGGGCACGATCAAGGCTAAGCAGCAGCAGTGGGCCAAGGTGGCCCAGCAGATCAAGACCGAGGACCCGGAGGCGTACGAGTACCTGCAGGGCACCCGGGACATGGACCGGATCGGCGCCGGCTTCATCGCGGTGCTGGCCTCGCTGCTGTTCGCCATGTTCGACCTCACCGCGTCGCTGCTCGTGCTGCTCGGCTTCCTGATCTTCCGGTGGGCGGTGATCGCCGCGCCGATCCTGGGCACGGTGGGCCTGATGCGCCCGGCCAGCGCCGGCCTGCGCCGGCTGGCGAACGCGGTGGTGGCCGCCGTGTTCAACATCGCCATCTTCGGCACCGGCGCGGCCATCTACCTCTTCGCGGTCGACCTGATCATGAACACCGCCACGCTGCCCGGCTGGCTCCAGGTGGTCCTGGTCTGGCTCTGCGGCGTGGTGGGCTGGCTGCTGCTGCGGCCGTACCGGCGGATCACCCAACTCGGCGGCAAGGACAGCAGCGAGGCGGTCAGTTCGGCCGGCTCGTGGCACCGCCGCTTCTTCCGGGACATGCGGATCGCCGCCCGGCTGGACGTGGCCGAGCCCGGCGGCACCAACGAGCCGGCGTTCGGCAGGCGTCGCACCGTCACGGCGGACCAACGCCGCCTCCGGCCGGAGGCCCGGCACGAGGACCCGGCGCACGCCGCCACCTCGGTCGAGCGGGACCGGCCGGACGGACGGGAACGGCCCGAGGAGGCGCCCGTGGTCGAGCGCCGGGGTGACCGGCCCGCCACGGCGCCCCGCCCCCGTCGCGCCCCCTCCACCTGGACCGAGCCGGACGTGCCCGAGGAGGCCCCCTCCTACGCGGTCTACCGGCCGGACTCGGCGGACCGCGCCGCGCCGCCGGCCCGCCCGGCGCCGCGGATCCGCTCCGAGGCTAGGTGAGACAGGTGCGACGGGCGCTGGAGTTCCTCGTCACCCGGGTCCTCCGGTCCCGGCTCGGCATCGCGCTGGTGATCGCGGTGCTGGTCTTCGGCGTGATCGGCGCGGCCCGGCTGGTCTCCGGGCCGGTCGACCCGGGCCTCGGGCTGACCACCCGGCCCACCCAGCCGATCAGCACGGTGGATCCCGAGGCCGGTGACGACGGCGTGCTGTCCAGTCCCCCGGCAACGGTCGCCCCACGGACCAGGCCGGGCGAAGCCACCCCGGAGCAGGTCGCCGGCCGGTTCACCACGGCCTGGCTGACCGGTCCCGGCACCACAGGCGACGCCTGGCAGGCGAAGCTGCGTCCGCTCTCCACGCCCGCGCTCGTGGAGAAGATGACAGGTGCCGACCCGGAGACCGTGCCCGCCCGGCGGACCACCGGCCCGCCGACGCTGCGGCCGCGCACCGAGTCGTTCGTGGAGGCACTGGTCCCGCTGGACAACGGCACGCTTCGGCTCGAACTGGTCGCCGAGGACGGCCCGTGGCTGGTGGACGCGGTCGACTGGGAGCGGTCGTGAACGGCGAGCCGGCCGTCGCCGCGCGGGTCCGCCGCAAGCTGCGGGTCGGCGTGCTCGCCACGGCAGTCACCGTCGCACTCGCCCTGCTCTGCTGCGTCGGCGGCGCCGGCGCCTTCCTCCTGACCGAGCTGGGCGGTGACCAGGACGATCCGAAACTCGCGGCGCTCACCTGCGACCCCGCCTACCGGGTGAACCTCACCGGCGACATGCCGCGCTTCGCCGAGTACGGCGAGGCCCAGCTCCGCAACGCCGCCGTCATCATCAAGGTCGGTCAGGACATGAAGGTCCCGGCCCGTGGCTGGGTGATCGCGCTGGCCACCGCGATGCAGGAGTCCGCGCTCCGCAACCTGGCCAACAGCACCGTCCCGGCATCGCTGGCACTGCCGCACGAGGGTGTCGGCGCCGACCACGACTCGCTGGGCCTGTTCCAGCAGCGTCCCGGTTGGGGCAGCGTCGAGCAGCGGATGACGCCCTCCTACACGGCACGCAAGTTCTACCAGAAGATGGTCAAGGTCCCGAACTGGCAGCAGCGACCGCTCACCGTGGTGGCGCAGCGGGTCCAGGTGAGCGCGTTCCCGGACGCCTACGCGAAGCACGAGGAGTTGGCGGGACGGATCGTCGACGCACTCGCCGGCGGTGCGGCCCGGACCGTGGAGATCGCCGGCAGGGCCGTCTGCGACGCCGCCGCCGGAGCCCGGATCGCGGCCTCCGGATGGACCGCGCCGCTGCCCGGCGGGGTGGTCTCCGGCTTCCGCACCGCCGCCCGCCCGAGCCACAACGGGGTGGACCTGGCGGCGGAGAAGCGCACCCCCATCCACGCCGCGTCGGCGGGCCGGGTGCTGGTGGCGCGCTGCGATCCGGACCACTCGGGCCGGCGCGACTGCGACCGGGACGGCTGGCCGGACAAGGGCGGCTGCGGATGGTTCGTGGACATCCTGCACGCCGGCGGCTTCATCACCCGCTACTGCCACATGATCGAACGTCCTCGGGTGACGCCGGGGCAGGCGGTCGAGGCCGGCGAGGTGATCGGGCTCTCCGGCAGCAGCGGCAACTCCTCGGGTCCGCACCTGCACTTCGAGGTGCACAACAGCGGCGACCGGTCCAGCCGCGGCGCCGAGGACCCGCTGCCCTTCATGCGCAAGCGGGGCGCGCCCCTCGGCAAGTCCGAGTGAGACGCCCCCGATGAGCAACCCGCTTCCCGACCCCTTCGCGGACCGCCCCGACTGGGCGCCGCTGCCGCCCCGGCCGGTCGAGATCGCGCCCGCCACCGGCGGGACCGACCTGCGCGGCCGGCGCGTGCTCGTCGGGCTGCCCGGTCTCGGCTGGCGTGGCGACCTGCGGGCGGACGAACGGGTGGTGCAGGGCAGCCGCACCTACGTGCCGGTCATCCCGGAACACGAGTGGTACCGGGCCGAGTCCGAGCAGGTGGAGGTGTTCGCACCGCTGGTGCCGGTGGAGCGGGTCTGGGTGGAGACGATCGGCACCCGACCGACGCCGGCCGCCGCGGCGGGATCGGGCATCCGGCTGGTCTCACTCGACGCGCCCACCCGCCGGCCGCCCACCCCGGTTTTCGAGGCCGACGCGGTGACCGGGCGGCGCGTGGTGCACGTCGACGGCGGCGTGGAGCGACGCGACCTGCGCGCGGTCACCGAGACCTACTCGGGCGCGGACGGCGACATCTGCGTCCGGGTGACGTCGGAGCTGGAGTGGTACCGGTGGGCCTGGCGCGGCCAGGCACCGACCACCCTGGAGGTCCCGGTCCACCTGCTGTGGCTGGAGTAGAGGCTCTCAGCCGGTACGCTGGGCCGAGCAGACTCCCCAGCCGTCCTCGCGCCTCGTCTCGAACCGCCAGCCCTGCCGATCACTCTGCGTGATCCCATCGACCGACGCGGAGATGGTGAGTTCAACCTCGACTACGGCTTCATTACCCGACTGCTGGCTACTCAGAGGGCCCCAACTCACCGAGATTTTTGTGTTGAAGCGCTTCTCCCTGGCGACCAGGTCGTCTCGCACTGCACGCAAGCCGTCCAGATCGGTACGACCACCGCAGGTGAACTCCTGCGCCCTGGTGTCGTTGCGATCTACCAGGAGGGCCCGTACATAGTTGTCGACCGCGACGTCCGGGGCGCTGCGGTCCGGGGCGGTCGCCCGGTCGTAGAGCACGAATCCGACCACCGCTCCCCCCGCGCAGAGCAACGCGAGCACCCCCGCGACGACCATCAGCACGGTGCGCAGCGGACGCTTGGGGCGTACCGGAAGCGGAGCCGGCGCGGGTGGCGCCATCTGCTCCGGCGGGGTCCGCTGCGCCGGTACGCGGGAGACCTGGGAACCGGCGGGGGGCTGCACTGATTCCACCTCCTGAGGCTATCGGCTGCGCGCCGCGTACCCAATGCCTCAGAACTGGCGGATCGTGGCGAACCGCCGGACGGACGCCGACCGGCGGGCGGACCGGCGCGGGGTGAGGCTGCTCACCGCCGCGCAGCTCACCGCGCCGACCGACATCCCGGTGGACGGCGCGCGACTGGGTTACCGTCACTGCTCGGGAGGAGATGTCGGCCTCGGGAAGAGAGGTGGACGCGGTGGCGACTCCGAAGGCGCGCGCCGGTCGGGCCGCCGCGCTGCACCGCCGGGCCGAGGCCGCCGCGACCGCGGCGACGGGCATCCTGGACGAGATCCGGCCCGCACCCGCCGACCACCATCGACAGTACGAGCTGGCCGAACGCCTGCGGGCGGCGGCCGAGCAGGCGGCGCCCGGGTGGGCCGGCGCGGCGTTGGAGACCCTCACGCCTGCCACGCCGCCGGGTGACGGTCCACCGGCCCGGGTCCGGGTCGGCACCGCCGCGCCGCTGGACGACGCCCGCTTCCCCGCGCTGGTTCCGCTGCTCGGCAGCGGTCACCTGAGCATCGACGCCGACGCCACGGACCCCCGGGTGGCCGGGCTGCTCCGGGCGCTGCTGCTGCGTCTCTTCGCGGCCACGCCGGCCGGCGCGCTGCTGGCCCGGGCGGTCGACGGCGGTCCGGGCGACACCTTCGCCGGGTACGCGGCGCTCGCCGACGCCGGCCTGCTGCCCCCGCCCACCACCGACCTCACCGGGCTGCGGGCGGTGCTGGCCGAGGCGGAGCAGTGGGTGGCTGCCGGGACGTCCCGGCAGCGCGGGCACGACCGTACGCTGCTGCTCGTGGTGGCCGCCCTGCCCGACGGCACGACCACCGCCGACCTGGACCGGCTCGCCGAGCTGGCCGACCTGGGGCCGCGGGCCGGGTTGCACCTGGTGGTCGCCGGCTGGCCCGACGGCGGTCCGCTGCCCCGGGCCACCCCGCTCGCGGTACGCACCGCGTACGCGCTGGTGGGTGACCCGCCGGCGGGCGGGTTCAGCAGCCCGGGCGCCGAACCGCCGGGTGGCCTCCACTCGCCGGTGTTCCTGGACGAGGACCCGCCGGCGGACCTGGTCGCCGAGGTGTGCCGCCGGTTGGCCCGGCAGATCGAGGACGGTTCCCGGCTCTCCCTGGGCGACCTGCTGCCCACCGACGGGCTGTGGACGGCGGAGTCGGTCGACGGGCTGAGCACCACGGTCGGTGACGCCGCCGGGCGGCCGGTCAGTCTCGGCTTCACCGAGCTGACCCCGCACTGGCTGGTCAGCGGCCGCTCGCAGGCCGGCCGCTCGGCGTTCCTCACCGACGCGCTGTTCGGGCTGGCCTCCCGGTACGGGCCGGAGGAGCTGGCGCTCTACCTGGCCGACCTCGGGGACGGCGAGTCCTTCGTGGAGTTCCTGCAGACCGAGCGGGACCGGTCCTGGGTGCCGCAGGTGCGGGCCGCCGGGATGGCCGCCGACCGGGAGTACGTCGCCGACCTGTTCGGCGAGTTGGAGGCGGAGCTGCGCCGCCGTGAGGACGCGTCCCGGCGGGCCGGCGGCCAGCGGTACGCCGAGCTGCGCCAGCACCGACCGCTGCCCCGGATCGTCTGCGTGATCGACAACTTCCCGCTGCTGCTGCGCGACCGGGACCGGCTCGCCACCGACGTGCTGGCCCGGCTGGACGCGCTGGCCCGCGCCGCCCGGTCGTACGGGATCCACCTGGTGCTGGCCGGCGAGGGCGACCTGGGCATCGGCGGCCCGCGCGACCCGCTGTCGCGGCACCGCGTGCGCGGCCCGTCGTGCCACGAGCCGCCACCAGCACAGCTGGACGACGAGCGTGAGCAGTCCGGCCAGCACGATCG
>NZ_CADEAU010000204.1 GCF_902825405.1 Micromonospora maritima
CCGCCACCCGGCGGACCCGCTCGCGCAGCTCGGCCGCGGTGAGCGTCTCCGGGGCGCGGGTCTGCCCGTGCGCGACCACCGCCGGGTCGTCGTCGCCGAGGCCGGGCATGCGCAGCACGTTCTCGGCGTAGTTGAGCGTGGCGCCGGGGAACCAGCGGGCGCCGGGCATGGCCCGCTCGGCGAGCGTGGCGGTCGGCGGGGTGTGCGCGACCACCTGGAAGTAGTCCCAGACCGAGCCCCAGAACCCGTCCAGGTCGGTCACCGACCACTGCCACAGCGCGTCGTAGTCGGCGAACTCCAGCCCGCGGTGCTCGGCCAGCCAGCGCAGGTAGTCGCCGATCCGGGACCGTTCGCGTACGTCGGCCGGCGGCGTCCACAGCACGTCAGACACGTTCCACCCTCCCTGAGGCCCGTCACGACACTGTGCATGGGCCGTGGCGCCATCTTGCCCTACCTGGTGCCGCCATTCTCCGCACCGGGTGGCGGTTCCGGGGCGTGCCCGCCCCACACCCCGAACCCCGCACCCATGTGGGCCGGCATGCAAGGAAGGGCCCCTTGTTAACGCCTCGCGCATGGAAAGGGGCCCCGCTTAACACCTCACGATCCGCGCACCGGCGGTGGCGGGCAGCGCCGGCATGCCGGGTGTCAAGCGGGGCCCCCTCCTCTACCGCAGGCGTTAACAGGGGGCCCCTCCTTGCACGTCAGCCGGCGCGGTGGGCCTGGATGGCGCGGCGGCGGGCGAGACGGTGGGCGCGCCGGATCTCCGCCTCCCGGAAACGGCGCTCGTCGTCGGGCGTCTCCGGCAGCACCGGGCGGACCGGACGCGGCGCGCCGCCCACATCGACCCCCACGAAGACCAGGTACGCGGTGGCGACCCGGACCGGCTCGTCCTCGGCCGAGTCCCAGCGCTCGGCCACGACCCGTACGCCGACCTCCATCGAGGTGTTGCCGGTCCAGTTGACCTGTGCGTGCGCGTGCACCAGGTCGCCCACCCGGACCGGCTCGGAGAAGACGATCTCGTCGATGGAGGCGGTCACCGCGGTACCGCCGCTGTGCCGGGCGGCCGCCGCGCCGGCCACGTCGTCGACGAACTTCATCAGTACCCCACCGTGCACGCTGCCGTACAGATTGACATCGACAGCGGTCATGATGCGACTGAGCGTGACGCGGGAGTACGAGGTCGGCTTACCCGCCGGCACCGCGGGATGATCTGTCATGCCGGAAACGGTACGGTGCGCGGATGCGACATCTCTGGAGCTTCCTCGCCGGGCTGGTGGTGGCGCCCGTCACCTGGGTGCTGGTCACCCTCGGTCAGGACGGATCTGGGCGGACCGTGAACCGCTGGGTGGAGATCGGTACGTACAGCACCCCGAACCTGATCGAGCCGGCCGTCTACCTCGGCGTCGCCGGCATCGTGCTCGGCCTGCTCGGCACGCTGCGCTTCTCGCCGCTCGGCCCGCTCGTGGCGGGCCTGCTGCTCGCCGCACCGTACGTCGGGCTGTTCGTCGCGCCCTTCTCCGTGCGGGACCGGGTGCCCGACGACCTGAAGCTGCTCGGCGACCCGCTGCCGCTGCGCCAGCCGCTGGAGAACGGCACGCTGTTCCTCATCGGCGTGCTGCTGCTGATGGCGGTGTTCAGCGCCCAGCGGTGGCGGCGACCCGTGGTGGCCGAGGCGGAGCTGACCCCGGCCGCCACACCGGTCGAGCACCGGCCCGCCCGCACCGACTGGCCGCCGGCCGGCGCGCCGAAGGACCCGGACACCGCCCCGCTCACGCTGGCCTACCCGGAGCCCTCCACCGAACCCCTGCCCCGCCGGACCGGCGGGGAGTCGCCGTGGTCCGCGCCGCCGCGCGGCGCCGCCCGGCCGGAGGGCACCAGCGAGAGCCGTTGACCAGTGCGGGCGGGCCGGGTCACCCCGGCCCGCCCGCCCGAACGTCGACGCCGGCGCTCAGCCCTTGAGCAGCTGCCGCGCCATGACGATGCGCTGCACCTGGTTGGTGCCCTCGTAGATCTGGGTGATCTTGGCGTCCCGCATCATCCGCTCGACCGGGTAGTCACGGGTGTAGCCGTAGCCGCCGAGCAGCTGGACCGCGTCGGTGGTGATCTCCATGGCCGCGTCCGAGGCGAAGCACTTGGCGGCCGCGCCGAAGTAGGTCAGGTCCGCGTCGCCGCGCTCCGACTTCCCGGCCGCCGCGTACGTGAGCTGCCGGGCCGCCTCCAGCTTCATGCCCATGTCGGCGAGCATGAACTGGACGCCCTGGAACTCGGCGACCGCCTTGCCGAACTGCTTGCGCTCCTGGACGTAGCCCTTGGCGTAGTCCAGCGCGCCCTGGGCGATGCCGATCGCCTGGGCGGCGATGGTGACCCGGGTGTGGTCGAGCGTCTGCATGGCGGTGGCGAAGCCGGTGCCCTCGGCGCCGATCATGCGGTCGGCCGGGATCCGGACGTTGTCGAAGTAGACCTCGCGGGTCGGCGAGCCCTTGATGCCGAGCTTCTTCTCCGGCGCGCCGAAGCTGACCCCCGGGTCGGACTTCTCCACCACGAAGGCCGAGATGCCGCGCGAACGCGCTGTGGGATCGGTCACAGCGAAGACGGTGTAGTACTCGGAGACGCCCGCGTTGGTGATCCACCGCTTCACGCCGTTGAGCACCCAGTGGTCACCGTCACGGACCGCCTTGGTGGTCATCGAGGCCGCGTCGCTGCCCGCCTCCGGCTCGGAGAGGCAGTAGGAGAACATCGCGTCGCCCGAGGCGACAGGCGTCAGGTACCTGCGCTTCAGCTCCTCGGAGCCGGCCAGCAGCAGCGGCATGGTGCCCAGCTTGTTCACCGCCGGGATCAGCGAGGACGAGGCGCAGGCCCGCGCCACCTCCTCGATCACGATGGCCGTGGCCAGCGCGTCCGCGCCGGCGCCGCCGTACTCGACCGGGATGTGCGGGGCGTGGAAGTCGGCGGCGCGCAGGGCGTCGTAGGACGCCTTGGGAAACTCACCTGTCTCGTCCGCCTCGGCGGCGTGCGGAGCCACCTTCGCCGCACAGACCTCACGGACCGCCTCCCGGATCGCCTCGTGCTCCTCCGGCAACCGGTAGACGTCGAACGACTGCTCTGCGGCCATGTCGGCCCTCCCCTTTCACCGCTATCATGCGCAGTCTGTGCCGCCCGGGAGCCGCCGACTGCCGCAAACTGAAGGATAGCCACCGGCTACGGCCGAACCTTACCGGCGGGTAGGCTCGCGCCCGAGCGTCGTCCACCCGACCCACTACCCTCACACCAGACATCAGTCCCCTCGGTGCCCGGCCTAGGCGCCCCCAGCAGAATGCGACGCGAGGAAGCGCCGCCAGTGCGAGCGGAGAAGACAGGCGTGACGATCCCGTACCCGAACTCCCAGCCGATGCCCGCCATCGCCGCGGTGACCCCGCCGTCCGGCGCCGCCCGGCCCCGGGTCACCTTCCTCGGCACCGGCTACCTCGGCGCGACGTACGCCATCTGTTACGCCGAGCTGGGCTACGAGGTGCTCGGCTTCGACGTCGACGCGGACAAGATCGCGAAGCTGAACGCGGGCGAGGTGCCGATCCACGAGCCCGGCCTGGACGAGCTGCTGCGGCGCAACCTGGCCGCCGGCCGGCTGCGGTTCAGCACCGACATGCAGGAGACCGCCGACTTCGGCGACGTGCACTTCATCTGCGTCGGCACCCCGCAGCGGGCCGACGGCATGGGCGCCGACCTGTCGTACGTCGAGGCGTCGGTGACCGGCCTCGCCCAGCACCTGACCCGCAAGGCGCTGATCGTCGGCAAGTCCACCGTGCCGGTGGGCACCGCCGAGTGGGTGGAGCAGCTGGTCGGCAAGCACAGCCCGGCCGACCTGGGCGTCGAGGTGGCGTGGAGCCCCGAGTTCCTCCAGGAGGGCTTCGCCGTCGACGACGTGCTGCGCCCCAACCGGATCGTGGTCGGCGTCAAGAGCGAGTGGGCCAACGGCATGCTCTTCGCCGCCCACAAGGGCGTCTTCGACCTGGCCGCCACCGAGGACCGCGAGGTGCCCCTGGTGGTCACCGACTTCGCCACCGCCGAGCTGGTCAAGGTCGCCGCGAACGCGTTCCTGGCCACCAAGATCTCGTTCATCAACGCGATGGCCGAGGTCTGCGAGGCGGCCGGCGGCGACGTCACCCAGCTCGCCCGCTCCATCGGCTACGACCCGCGGATCGGCAACCGGTTCCTCCAGGCCGGGCTCGGCTTCGGCGGCGCCTGCCTGCCCAAGGACATCCGGGCCTTCCAGGCCCGCGCCCAGGAGCTGGGCGCCGGCGAGGCCCTGCGCTTCCTGCACGAGGTCGACCTGATCAACCTGCGCCGCCGTAGCCGGGTGGTGCAGCTCGCCGCCGAGCTGCTCGGCCGCCGCTCCGGCCCGGCCGGTCCGGACCTCTCCGGCACCCGGATCGCGGTGCTCGGCGCCACCTTCAAGCCCAACACCGACGACGTACGCGACGCCCCCGCCCTCGCGGTGGCCGCGCTGCTCGGCAAGGCCGGCGCCGACGTGCACGTCTTCGACCCCGAGGGGATCGAGAACGCGCGCCGCGCGGTGCCGGAGCTGACCTACGAGGAGAACATGACCGACGCCGTCCGCGGCGCCGACCTGGTCTGTGTGCTCACCGAGTGGGCCGAGTTCCGCAACGCCGACCCGGTCGCGCTGGGCGAGCTGGCCAACGGCCGCAAGGTGGTCGACGGGCGCAACTGCCTCGACTCGACACTGTGGACGCAGGCCGGGTGGGAGTACCGCGGCATGGGTCGCCCCTGACCCGTCGACGTCGGGCCGGCCGGCCGGGGATTCCGATCCCCGACCGGCCGGTCCTTTTTTGTTGTCCGGAACGCGCCGGCAACTGTCGAAATCCCGGCCCGCTCAAGGCATGCTGCCTCTGGGAGGTCCACAGTGCGGGGGCGCGGGCGGACGGGAGACTGACGTGGAGAGCTTCAGGTGCGCCTCGTGCGGGCGGGAGATCAAGCCCGCCGTCGTCTGCCCGCACTGCGGCGCGGAGCAGCCCCAGTGGACCGAGCACCTGGCCGACATCGAGCGGTCGATCGCCGAGATGAAGGCGCGCGACGCCGAGATCGCCCGCGAGCAGCGGCAGATCGCGGCCAAGATGCAGGCCGCCCTCTTCCAGCGCGACATCCTGGCGCACGCCGGCGAGGAACGGATCAAGCAGGCCACCCGTCCCCGCCGGGTGTTGCGCCGGCGGCCGGGGCGGCGGCCCCGCCGGCCGGGCAGCCCGGTGGTGCGCCCGCAGCGTGGTGAGGATCTCGTCGTAGTGCTCCGGCCAGGTCGCGAGCCGGCCCAGCTCCGGGTCGAGCGAGAACAGCCGGAAGTGGCCGCGCTGCAACGGTGTCTGCACCGGCTCGCCGTCCACCCGGTCGATGACGATCGCCAGCCGCCCCATGTCCAGCCCGGCCATCGAGCCCGTGCCGCTGCGGATCTCCACCACCGACGCCCACGGCACCGTCGTCGTCCGGAACATCGAGCGCGACCGGACACCGACGTCACTCACGGAGACGCCCAGCATCGCCTGCCGGATCCCCACCACGGAGCCGAGCGCCAGCCAGGCCCCGCCGAGGGCGGCCAGCGGCACCGGCACCACTCCGCCAAGGCCGCCGACCACGAGGAGCGCCCCGAGGAGGGCCGTCGCCAGCACGCCGAAGAGCGCGCCCGCGGTCTCCAGGTCCAGTGAGTACGGTCGCTGCCACCGGGTCATGCCGTCAGCGTGACCGACCGTGTCCAGTGCTACTTGTACTGCGCGATCTGGATCAGGTTGCCGCAGGTGTCGTCGAACACGGCCGTGGCCACCGGGCCCATGTCGACAGGCTCCTGCGTGAACAGCACACCGAGCCCGCGCAGCCGCTCGTGCTCGGCGGTCACGTCGTCCACCGCGAACTGGGTGAGCGGGATGCCGTCGCCGGCCAGCGCCTCCTTGAACGCCTTGGCGGCCGGGTGCGCGTCGGGCTCCAGCAGCAGCTCGACGCCGTCCGGCGTGTCGGGCGAGACGACCGTCAGCCAGCGGTGCTCCCCGGTCGGCACGTCGGTCTTCTTCACGAAGCCGAGCACGTCGGTGTAGAAGCGCAGCGCCTTCTCCTGGTCGTCGACGTACACGCTCGTCAGGTTGATCCTCATGGCGTCTCCTCGGTGGGTTCGGACCTGAGCCATCGCTCGGTGATGGACCGCAGCGGGCGGGTGTCGAGGTGGTGGAACTTGTAGCGACCCTGCCGCCGCGTGACGATCAGGCCGGCGGCCTCCAGCACGTCGAGGTGCTGGGAGATCGCCTGCCGGGACGAGCCGACCTGGTGCCGGGTGGCCAACCGGCCGCAGATCTCGAACAGGGTCTGACCGTCGCGCTCGGTCAACTCGTCGAGGATCAGGCGGCGGGTGCGATCGGCCAGCGCCTGGAAGAGATCGCCCACGCGCACCACAATAGGCAAGTCACGGCTTGCCTACAATGAGGGACGCAAGATCGTTCTCATAGCGAGCGCGTGTATGTCCGACTGGCCTCCCCCCGACCGGACAACTGGGTGAACGCCGCGGCCTCCGCCGTGCTGCCCTCGACGGTCACCGGCGCCGTACGGCAGGCACTCGAACGCGGATGGCAGCCGAGTCTTACGGGATCGCCGTTCGTGCCGGACCTCGGCGGGGCAGCACGACAGGGGCGCTGTCACTAGGGTGCCTCCCGTGCGCATCCCACCCCTGCCCACGGCATCGCTGGACTTCACCGGCGACAAGGCGGCGAAGCGGGTAGTCGGCAATCGTCCGGCGAACGTCACCTCACCCATCACGATCGACGCCTACAACCCGCAGTGGCCCGCCATGTACGCCCGGGAAGAGGCGGCCATCCGGGCCGCGCTCGGCACCAGGGCGCTCGCGGTCGAACACGTGGGGTCCACCGCCGTACCCGGTCTGGCGGCCAAGGATCGCCTCGACATCGACCTCATCGTCGCGGACCCGGCAGACGAAGACGCCTACGTCCCGCCGCTGGAAGCCGCCGGCTACGTCCTCCGCACCCGTGACCCCGACTGGTATCAGCACCGCTGCCTCTGGACCCACGACCACGGCGTGAACCTGCACGTCTTCGGTCCTGACTGCGACGAGTACCTCCGGCACCTGATCCTCAGGGACCGGCTACGTACCCACCCGGAAGACCGCGACCGTTACGCGGCCGAGAAGCACCGACTCGCCCAGGAGCACCCGATGGACATGGCGCTGTACGTCCGCGGCAAGATGGCGATCATCATCGACATCCTCCGGCAGTGCGGACTGCGCTGAGCCAGCAGGACGGAACCGTGCCCGCCGAGCCGACGATGCTCCTCGTCCACAGTCCGCTCCTCACCTCGGCGACGTGGGACGCCCTGCGGCCGCACCTCGAAGCAGCGGGCTGGCGCACGGTGGTACCGGACCTTCGCCCTCTGGTCGAGGCACCGTCCTTCCATACGGCCGTCTGTGCGGAAGCGGCGACCAGCGTCGCCTCCGGCGCGCCCACCGTCGTCGTCGGCCACAGCCGCGCGGGCCCCTACCTGCCCGGCATCGTCGGCGCGGTGGGCAGCGACCGGCCGGACGTCGTCTTCCTCGATGCCCGCCTGCCGCACCCCGGCACCAGCTGGGTGGGGTCACTACCGCCGGAGCGGGCCACCTGGCTGCGGGAGAGGGGAGTCTCGGGCCGGCTGCCGACGTGGGACACCTGGTTCCCTAGCGCGTCTCTCGAGGACCTCGTGCCGGACCCCGGCCAGCGGCACCATGTGCTGCACGACCTACCCGAACTGCCGTGGAAGCTCGTCTCCGAGGTGCTGCCCGCGCCAGGTGCGGCGTGGAACTCCGCCAGGCGGATCTACCTCCAGCTGAGTGCCGCGTACTCGTCCACGGCGGATCAGGCGGAGGAATGCGGGTATCTGGTCCGGCGCATGGACGCCGATCACCTGGCGATGGTCACGCGACCCGCGATGGTCACGGATCTCCTTCTGTCGGCGCTCGGGGCGTCCGACTGAAAATCGGAAGGTCGCCTGTACGGAATCTGGCTGCCATACCCTTCTCCGGATGACGGCCGAACACCTTCGGGCACGTTCTGCCGGTACGGGATCGTCAGGCTGCGTCGGTGACCGACGTTGACCTGCTCATCGCGTCGCCCGATGCCGACCGCGGACCGTACCCGTCGGCCGGCGTGGCTGTACGGATGGCTGCACAGCAAGGTCGCCGCCGATCAATGACCCGGTACGACAAGGTCGAAGGTGTGAGTGGGGCGTCCCCGGGTGAAGTAGAGCGTCTCGGCTGGCGTAGACCCCTTCGACGCTTGGCCGTACTCGCGACCGAGATCGATCCAGGAAGTACTGGTGGAGCCCAGGGGACTCGAACCCCTAACCCCTGCCTTGCAAAGGCAGTGCTCTGCCAGTTGAGCTAGGGCCCCGTGGTGCCGGGCGGGAACCGCCCGGCGTCGCTCAGCGCAGGTCGGGCGCGGTGGTGGCCTCGTGCCACAGGGCACGCTCGTCGTTCGAGGACTTGACCTTCTTGGCCACGACGGCGGCGACACCGACGATGCCGGCCAGGATCAGCAGCTTCTTGAACATGGGCGTGACCCCTCGCGCTCGACGACCGTCGGACGGTGTGCGGTGGGGCTAGCTGGAATCGAACCAGCGACCTCAGAGTTATCAGCTCTGCGCTCTAACCGACTGAGCTATAGCCCCGCGTAGCGACGAGCTAGGTTAACCCATCGCCTTCTTCGCCCCCAAATCGGGGGTCCCACGACCGAAACTACCCGGATGCACGACGCCGGGGCGACCGCTTTCCGCGGTGCCCCGGCGTCGTCCGGTTCAGTCCCGCTCGGCGAGCGTCAGCTCGATCCCGCCGACCAGGTCGGCGCAGACGTTGTAGACGAACGCGCTCAGCGTGGCCAGCGCGGTGAACAGCACGACGTTGACCAGGCCGATCAGCGCGGACGTCAGGATGACGCCCTTGGCGGTGATCCGGAACCCGCCGGTGCCCGTGCCGCCGCCGGCGTTGACCAGGTCGGTCAGGCTGTCGTTGACGCTCTTGAACACGCCCATCGCGTCGAGCGCGAGGTAGAGCACCGAGGTGGCCACGACCACGACGATGAAGAGCACGACCGAGACCGCGAACGCGAACTTCATCACGGACCAGGGGTCGATCCGCTTGAGGTTCAGCCGGGCCCGGCGCGGCCCGCGCGACGCGGCCGAGCTGACCGAGGTACGCGCGGCGCGTACCGCCTCACCGACGCGTGCGGCGCCGACGGCTGCCGCGCCGCTGATCCCCGG
>NZ_CADEAU010000205.1 GCF_902825405.1 Micromonospora maritima
CGCGGTCGCGCTCACCGCCGCCGGCCTGGCCCCCGCCGCGCCCGCGGCCGCCGCGCCCGACCACACCACGGTGGTCAAGGCCGTCCCCTCCACCGCCTCGCCGGACATCGTGGACGGCAGCGTCGACGCGATCCACGACGCCGGCACGAAGATCATCGCGGCCGGCTCGTTCACCACGGTGCAGAACCGCGGGTCCGACGTCGACATCACCCGCAACTACCTGCTCGCCTTCGACAAGGCCACCGGCGCCGTGGACACCGCGTTCGCCCCGGTGGTGGACAACGAGGTGTACGCGGTCGTGGCCGGCCCGACCGCCGGCACGGTCTACGTCGCCGGCAAGTTCAACACCGTCAACGGCGTCACCCGGCGCAAGGTGGCCCTGCTCGACGTGGCCACCGGCGCGCTGGTCACCAGCTTCACCGGCCCGGCGTTCAACGGGTTGGTCAACGACGTCGCCCTGGTCGGCAACCGGCTGCTGGTCGGCGGCATCTTCACCACGGCCGGCAACAGCAACCCGCGCGGCGGCCTGGCCTCGCTCAACGCCACCACCGGCGCGCTCGACGGCTACCTCACCACGGCGCTGACCGAGCACCACAACTACGACGGAGTCAGCGGGGCCAACGCCGGGGTCGGCGCGGAGAAGCTGGCAGTCGCCCCGGACGGCACGACGCTCGTGGTGATCGGCAACTTCAAGAAGGCCGACGGGGTGGTGCACGACCAGATCGTCAAGCTGGACCTGGGCTCCGCCGCCGCCACCGTGGCCGACTGGAACACCAGCCGGTACACGCCGCGCTGCCGGTGGCAGTCGTTCGACTCGTACATGCGCGACGTCGCGTTCGCGCCGGACAGCAGCTACTTCGTGGTGGTCACCACCGGCGCGCCGTACAGCGGCACGCTCTGCGACACCGCGGCCCGGTGGGAGGCCGCCGCAACCGGCGCGGAGCGGCAGCCGACCTGGGTGGACTACAGCGGCGGCGACACGTTCCTGTCGGTCGGCGTCAGCGAGCAGGCGGTCTACGTCGGCGGCCACTTCCGCTGGCTGAACAACAGCGCCGGCGCCGACAGCGCCCGGGCCGGCGCGGTCGGCCGGGCCAGCATCGCCGCGCTCGACCCGCGTACCGGCCTGCCGCTGTCCTGGAACCCGGGCCGGCACCCGCGCGGCGTCGGCGCCTCCGAGATGCTCGTCACCCCGGCCGGGCTCTGGGTCGGCGGGGACACGTCCTGGATCGGCAACTTCCAGTACCGGCGGGAGCGGATCGCGTTCTTCCCGCTGGCCGGCGGCGCGGCGCCGCACCCGACCACCTCGGCCACCCTGCCCGGCAGCGTCTACCAGGCCGGCGTGCCGAAGCCGACGAACGTGCTCTACCGGGTCAACGCCGGCGGCCCGGCGGTCGCCGCCACCGACGGCGGGCCGGACTGGGCGGTCGACGACGGCGGCAACCCGAGCCCGTACCACAACAGCGGCAGCGCCACCGCCGGCTTCGCGCCGGTCGGCAGCCTGGACACGACCGTGCCGGCCGGCACCCCGGCCGCCCTCTACAGCGACGAACGGTACGACCCGGCCGGCGCCCCGGAGATGACCTGGCAGTTCCCGGTGCCCGCCGGGACCGAGGTGCAGGTACGGCTCTACCTGGCCAACCGGTACGACGGCACCGGCACCGCCGGCAAGCGGGTGTTCGACGTGGCGCTGGAGGGCGCCACCGTCCTCGACGACCTGGACCTGTCCGCGAGCGTCGGGCACAACGTCGGCACCATGCGGGAGTTCACCGTGGTCAGCGACGGCACCGTGGACCTGGAGTTCCGGCACGTGGTGGAGAATCCGCTGGTCGACGGCATCGAGATCGTCCGGACCGGGGCGCCGCCGGCCGGCACCGGCGACGAGGTCCAGGTCCGGCCGTACGACGGTGCGACGACAGTCGGTCCGGCGACGCCGGTGGCGAACCCGGACGGCACCGCCTGGTCCACCGTGAAGGGAGCGTTCTGGGTCGGTGGCACGCTCTTCTACGGCCTGAACGGCGCGCTCTGGCGACGCACGTTCGACGGAACCACGTTCGGCGGGCCGGCGCTCGTCGACCCGTACCACGACGCCTACTGGGACACGGTGGAGACCGACTCCGGCCCGGCCGGGCAGACGTACGCCGGGGTGACCAGCGGCTTCTACGCGGAGATCCCCACCGTGACCGGGATGTTCCACCTCGACGGGCGGCTCTACTACACGCTCGCCGGGCAGAGCGGACTGTTCTGGCGCTGGTTCACGCCGGACAGCGGCGTGGTCGGCGCGGACCGCTTCACGGTGGCCGGGTCGGGTGGCCTCGCCGACGCGGGCGCGGTCTTCGTCTCGGGCGGCACGCTCTACAAGGTCAACCGCAACACCGGCGACCTGTCGGCCACCGACTGGGCGAACGGCGCGCCGACCGCGACGTTCACGGTACGCAGCGGTCCGGCGGTCGACGGCGTCGACTGGCGGGCGAAGGCGGTCTTCGTCGGCCCGTGAGGTGCAAGGAGGGGGCCCCTGTTAACGCCTCCGGTAGAGGAGGGGCCCCTCCTTAACACCCGGTGTTAAGAAGGGGCCCTTCCTTGTCAGGGGGCGGTGGAGAGTGGAAGGATCATGACGTCGGCCGAGAGGTGGAGGGGGGTGTGGTGATGTCCGTTCCGAACCGTCCCGCGCCCCGCGTTCCCCGCTGACGTCGCACTCCGGCGGGGCGCACTCCCCATTGGAGGTTGCACCGTGAGCGCACGGATGCACTGCATGACCGTCGAGTCCGACGACCCGTACACGCTGGCCAGCTGGTGGGGCCGCGTACTCGACCGCGACCTGCACGCCGACGACCACCCGGGCGACCCGGAGGCGGTCCTCGTCGCGCCCGACGGGCACGGCACCGACCTGCTCTTCGTCCGGGCCGAGGAACGCCACGGCAAGGGCGCGTTCCACCTCGACCTGCACGCGGCCGAGGGCACCCGGGACGAGGAGGTCGCGCGGTTGCGCGAGCTCGGCGCCACGCTCATCGCGGACCGCCGCCGGCCGGACGGCACCGGCTGGGTGGTGCTCGCCGACCCGGAGGGCAACGAGTTCTGCGTCTGCCGCAGCCCGGCGGAGCGGGCCGTCTCGGCCTGACCCGGAAACGGCACCGGGCCCCCGCCGACGGCGGGGGCCCGGTGTGCGAGCGGTGTCAGTCCTGCTTCTCGATCTCACCGCGCAGCGAGACGAACTCCGACTGGAGCTCGGCGGCGGACTTGAAGTAGATGACCACCATGCCCAGGCTGCCCTTGTCGACCCAGATGCAGACGCCGACCGGGATGCCCTCGGTCTTGCCGTCACCGCACTTGGCGTCGCCGCCCAGCGGGCCGGCGTCGACCGTCTTGAACTCCTTGGCGCCCAGCTCGGGGGTGATCGCCGTGATGGCGTCCGCCATCTCCTTCTTCGGGTCGGCGATGACGCCGGAGACGCCGGCGATCATGACCAGGTCCTTCTTGGCCGGATCGCCGTAGAACGCGCCGGCCGTGCTGGTCGCGTTCGGCACGTCCTTGCTGAACTCGGACTTCATCTGCAGCGCGGCGCTCTGCAGCTCCGGCTGGCTCACCTTCGGCCGCCCGCCCAGCGTCGTCGGCTCGACGACCCGGGTCTTGGTGGCGGTGACGACGTCCTTGACGTCGTCGCCCGCGGCGAGCCAGAAGGCGACGCCGCCGCCGACGCAGAGCACCAGGACGACCGCGAGGACGATCAGCAGGATCTTGCCGACCCCCGACTTCTTCTTCGGCGGCACCGGGGCGCCGAGCTGGTCGCCGCCGTACTGCGGCTGCTGCGGAACCTGCGGGTAGTCGCCGCCGTACTGCGGCTGCTGGGGTGCCGGCGGGTAGCCGCCCCCGTGCTGGGGCTGCTGCGGCGGCTGGTAGCCGCCGGGCTGCTGCGAGGGCGGGGGGTAGTTGCCGGGGTAGGGATTGGACGGCGGCTGGGACATGTGGTCAGCTCCTGTGAAGATTCTGGACGCGTGATGGTAGCCATGACCACCGACGCGCCGCTGTCCGCCCAGGGCCGGTGTGACGAAACCGGGACCCAGCCGTGACCGGGCCCGCAACGCCGATCGCGGTGGCCGGAGCCGCCCCGCAGGGACGGCCCGACCACCGCGATCGATGCCTGGTGCGGTCGGTCAGCGCAGGCTGGCCGCGCCGCGCGGCAGGAACCGCTTGCCGGTCACCCGCTCGGAGGTGCCGGTGCGGTCCAGGTACGGCGTGACGCCGCCCAGGTGGAACGGCCAGCCGGCGCCGAGGATCATGCACAGGTCGATGTCCTGCGCCTCGGCGACGACGCCCTCGTCGAGCATCAGCCGGATCTCCTGCGCGAGCGCGTCCAGCGCGTTCTGCCGAACCTGCTCGGCGGTGAGCGGCTGGTCGCCGACCACGAGCAGCTTCGCGACGTCGTCGTTGATCTGGTCGTCGACGACGATCGGCTGGCCCGAGTCGGCGATCCGCTTGAGGTTCTCGCTGACCGCGAACCGGTCCGGGAACGCCTCGTGCAGCGTGCCGCCCACGTGGTAGGCCACGGCCGGGCCGACCAGCTGGAGCAGCGCGAGCGGACGCATGGGCAGGCCCAGCGGGTCCAGCGCGCTGTTCGCCACGTCCAGCGGGGTGCCGGCGTCGACGGCGGCGAAGACGGTGCCGAGGAAGCGGGTCAGCAGCCGGTTGACCACGAACGCCGGGGCGTCCTTGACCAGCACCGACGACTTCTTGAGCTGCTTGCCGACCGCGAACGCGGTGGCGAGGGTGGCGTCGTCGGTCCGCTCGCCGCGGACGATCTCCAGCAGCGGCAGCACCGCGACCGGGTTGAAGAAGTGGAAGCCGACGACCCGCTCCGGGTGCTCCAGGTCGGCCGCCATCTCGGTGATCGACAGCGAGCTGGTGTTGGTGGCGAGCACCGCCTCCGGCTTGACGATCTTCTCCAGCTCGGCCCAGACCTGCTTCTTGACGCCCAGGTCCTCGAAGACCGCCTCGATGACGAAGTCGGCGTCGGCGAACACGGACTTGTCGACCGAGCCGCTGACCAGGCCGTACAGCTTGGCCGCGGTGCCCTTGTCCATCCGGCCCTTGCTGACGGCCTTCTCGATCTGGGTATGCACGTAGCCGACACCCTTGTCCACCCGGGACTGGTCCAGGTCGGTCAGCACGACCGGCACCTGGAGCCGCCGGGCGAACAGCAGCGCGAGCTGGCTGGCCATCAGGCCGGCACCGACGATGCCCACCTTGGTGACCGGCCGGGCCAGGCCCTTGTCCGGCGCGCCGGCCGGGCGCTTGGCCCGCCGCTGCACCAGGTCGAAGGCGTACAGGCCGCTGCGCAGCTCCTCGGAGAAGACCAGGTCCGCGAGGGCCTCGTCCTCCGCGGCGGTGCCGGTGGCGAAGTCGGCGTCCTTCGCGGTCTCCAACAGGTCCAGCGCCTTGTACGCGGCCGGGACCGCACCGTGCAGCCGCGCATCGAGGGTCTGCCGGGCGAAGTAGAGCACGCCCGCCCACATGTCCTTGTCCACCTCGGGACGGGTGACCGCGACCTCGCCCCGGACCACGCCGGCGGCCCACTCCAGCGACCGCTCCAGGAAGTCGGCCGGCTCCAGCAGCACGTCCGCGATGCCCATCTCGGCGGCCTGCTTCGGCTTGAGCATCTTGTTCTGCATCAGCGGGTTCTGCAGGATCACCTGGGTGGCGGCCGGGATGCCGATCAGGTTCGGCAGCAGCTGGGTGCCGCCCCAGCCGGGGACCAGGCCGAGCGAGACCTCGGGCAGCGCCAGGGCCGCCGCGCCGGCGGACAGCGTCCGGTAGTGGCAGTGCAGCGCCAGCTCCAGGCCGCCGCCCATCGCCGCGCCGTTGACGAACGCGAAGGTGGGCACGGCGCTGTCCTTGAGCCGGGCGAAGACCCGGTGGCCGAGCCGCCCGATCTCCAGCGCCTGCTCGCGGTTCTCCAGCTGCGGGAGGCTGGTGATGTCCGCGCCCACGCAGAAGATGTACGGCTTGCCGGTGACCGCGATGAACGACGGCTCCGCCGCGAGCGCGGCGGTGATCGCCTCGTCCAGGCTGGTCAGGCCGCCCGGGCCGAAGCTGTTCGGCTTGGTGTGGTCGAACCCGTTGTCCAGGGTGATCAGGGCGGCGGGCCGGTCCAGCCCCGGTACGGTCACCGCGCGCAGCAGCGCCTTGGTGACGACCTCGTTCGATGCGGCGAGGCTCACTGCGCCTCCATCATTCGCGACTGCGGGGCTCGCAAGCTCACTCCTCGCGCTCACTTGTCTCCCTCCCAGTTCGGGTTCTCCCAGATCACGGTGCCGCCCATGCCGATGCCGATGCACATGGCGGTGAGGCCGTAGCGGACCTCGGGGTGCTCGGCGAACTGGCGGGCGAGCTGGGTCATCAGCCGGACGCCGGAGGAGGCGAGCGGGTGACCGATGGCGATCGCGCCGCCCCACGGGTTGACCCGCGGGTCGTCGTCGGCGATGCCGAAGTGGTCGAGGAACGCGAGCACCTGCACCGCGAACGCCTCGTTCAGCTCGAACAGGCCGATGTCGTCGATGCTCAGGCCGGCGATGCGCAGCGCCTTCTCGGTGGAGGGGATCGGGCCGACGCCCATCACCTCCGGCTCCACGCCGACGAAGCCGTACGACACCAGCCGCATGCCGATCGGCAGGCCCAGCTCGCGGGCGGTCTCCTCGGCGACCAGCAGCGCGGCGGTGGCGCCGTCGTTCAGGCCGGCCGCGTTGCCCGCGGTGACCTTGCCGTGCGGCCGGAACGGGGTCTTCAGGCCGGCCAGCTTCTCCATCGAGGTGTCCCGGGGCGCCTCGTCCACGGTGGCCAGGCCCCAGCCGCCCTCGGCGTCGCGCACGGCCACCGGCACCAGGTCGCCCTGGAGCTTGCCGTTGGCGTACGCCTTGGCGGTCTTCTGCTGGGAGGCGAGCGCGAACGCGTCGGTGCGCTCCTTGGTGATGTGCGGGACCCGGTCGTGCAGGTTCTCCGCGGTGGAGCCCATCACCAGGGCGGACGGGTCGACCAGCTTCTCCGCGACGATCCGCGGGTTGGGGTCGACGCCCTCGCCCATCGGGTGGCGGCCCATGTGCTCGACGCCGCCGGCGATGGCCACGTCGTAGGCGCCCATGGCGATGCCGCCGGCCACCGTGGTGACGGCGGTCATCGCGCCGGCGCACATGCGGTCGATGGCGAAGCCGGGCACGGTCTTCGGCAGGCCGGACAGCAGGGCGGCGGTGCGGCCGATGGTCAGGCCCTGGTCGCCGATCTGGGTGGTGGCGGCGATGGCCACCTCCTCCACCTTCTCCGGCGGCAGCTGCGGGTTGCGGCGCATCAGCTCACGGATGCATCGGATCACCAGGTCGTCGGCGCGGGTGTTGGTGTACATCCCACCCGCCTTGCCGAACGGGGTACGGACGCCGTCGACGAAGACGACATCCCGAACTTCACGGGGCACTTGGAGCCTCCTGACCGGCACTGGCATTTCCCCGGATGCTACTCGCCAGTAACCAAACGCGTCACCACCCCCCGTGTGGCCCGTCCCACATCCGGACGGGCCACCCGGGGGCCGGACGTCAGGACGACGGGACGCGCAGCGCCTCGGTCAGCGCGGGCAGGAGCAGGCCGAGCTGCCACTCCCGGGCGCCGAACGTCCGCAGCGTCTCCGCCACGGTCGCGTCGGTGATCTCCTCCGGCGGCTGCCAGGCCAACCGGCGGATCGAGTCGGGCGCGATCAGGTTCTCCGCCGGCAGCCGGTGTGCCGACGCGGTGCCGACCACCACCTCCCGGCAGCGGGCCAGTCGGCCCGCGGCGATCGGGTCGCGCTCCGCCCACCGGTGCGGCGGGGGCGGGCCCTCGACCGCCGGACTCACCGGCAGCGCGTCGTCCGGCAGTTGACGCGCGTCGTCCAGGGCCGCCAACCAGGTACGCGCCAGCCGGCGCACCGACCGCCCGCCGAAGCCGGGGAGCGTCAGCAGCGTCTTCTCGTCCTTCGGGTCCAGCTCGGCTGCGGCCACGATGGCCGAGTCGGGGAGCACCCGGCCCGGGGCGGCGTCCCGCCGGGCGGCGATCTGGTCCCGGGCGTACCACAGGGAGCGGACCCGGGCCTGGGCGCGGGCGCCGCGGACCCGGTGGATGCCCGACGTGCGACGCCACGGCTCCGCGCGGACCCGGGGCGGGCGGGCGCCGCCCCGCACCAGCGCCGCGAACTCCTCGGCCGCCCAGCCGGACTTGCCCTGCCGGCCCAGCTCCTCGTCGAGCGCGTCACGCAGGTCGACCAGCAGCTCCACGTCCAGCGCGGCGTACGTCAGCCAGGACTCCGGCAGCGGCCGGCTGGACCAGTCCGCGGCGGAGTGGTGCTTCTCCAGGCTGAAGCCGAGCAGCTGTTCGGTCAGCGCGGCCAGGCCGACCCGCTCGAACCCGGCCAGCCGGGCGGCCAGTTCGGTGTCGAACAGCCGGCGCGGGCGCAGCCCCACCTCGGCCAGGCAGGCGAGGTCCTGGCTGGCCGCGTGCAACACCCACTCGGCTTCGGCGATGGCCGCGTCGAGCGCGGACAGGTCGGGCAGCGGCAGCGGGTCGACGAGCGCGGTGCCGGCCCCCTCGCGGCGCAACTGCACCAGGTAGGCCCGCTGGCTGTAGCGGTATCCGGAGGCGCGCTCGGCGTCCAGGGCCACCGGGCCGGTGCCGGCCGCGAAGCGGGCCACGACCTCGTCGAGCTCGGCCGGGGTGGCCACCGGGGCGGGCGTGCCCTCACGCGGGGCGGTCAGCGGGACGGCTGCACCCGTGTCGGTCTCGGTCCCCGCGTCCGCCGGCTCCGGCACTGCCGACGACGGATGTGGGGACACCTCTCCCGTACGGCTTTCGGCGGCCCGACGGCGCAGGGGTGGTTCGTCGGTCACCTGACAACCCTAGTAGGCCGGACGATCCGGTGTGCGCAGCCGGTCGGGCGCGTGTCGACGGGATGTCCGTCGGGTGTCCGGAACGGGCCGGCTTGCGCGCACGTGAGAGGGTCGGACAACGGGGGAGACAAACCCCGTTCCCGCCGGTACGGTCCATCGGGCCGTGAGCGGCGCGTGGCCGCCGCACGGCGGTCGGGGGTCGTCGGCGGGGCCGACGGGGAGGACGGACGATCATGGCAGGCGGGTACGGAACCGGCGACGGCGGGTCGGGGCGGGACGGCGACGGCACGGCCGACCGGCCGGGGCCGCTGCCCCCGCGGATGGCCCCGCCCGGCGCCACCTATCCG
>NZ_CADEAU010000206.1 GCF_902825405.1 Micromonospora maritima
TGCGCCGCCGCCGTCGCCCGCGCCGCCGACCTGCGCGCGGTCGGCATCGACGCCGAGCGGCACCGGCCGCTCTCCCCCGGCGTACGGCGCAAGGTGTGCCGCCCCGACGAGGAGGCGGAGCTGGCCCGGCTGCCCGCCGGCCCGCCGTGGCCGACCGTGGTGTTCAGCGCCAAGGAGACCATCTACAAGATCTGGCACCCGATCGTCGGCACCTGGCTGGGCTTCCCCGACGCGCGGGTCACCCTCGACCTCGACGCGGGGACGTTCCGGGCGGAGATCGCGCCGGCCCGGCTCGCCGCCGCCCCGGTGGCCGATCCGCCGTCGGAGATCACCGGTCGGTTCGCCGTGGACGACGATCTGGTCCGCACCGCCGCCGTTCTGCCACGTCGGTGAGGGCCTGACGGTCCCGTTGCCCACGGCTTGTACCGTCGTTCCGACTGAAAATCCCGAAGGTGTCCAAGGAGTACGGTGAGCCACCCTCAGCCTCCGTCCGGGTCGCAGGACCCGAACCAGCAGCCGCCGGAACCGCCCACCCAGGCGTTTCCCACCGCGCCGATGCCGCCGGTGTCGGGCAACCCGTACGCGCCACCGCCCGCCCCGGGCACGCCGCCGACCTCGGGTGCCCCGTACGCTCCGCAGCCGCCGACCTCAGGCGCGCCGTACCCGCCGCCGGCCGCGCCCACCGAGGCGTACCCGTCGTACCAGCCGCCCGCGCCCACCGAGGCGTACCCGTCGTACCAGCCGCCCGCGCCCACCGAGGCGTACCCGCCGGCGCCGCCGACCTCGGGCGCGCCGTATCCGCCGCCGGGTGGCGCGTACCCGCCGCCGGGTGGCTACCCGCCGCCCGGTGGACAGCCGCCGTACCCGCCGCCGCCCGGGCAGTACCCGGCGTCCGGGCCGTACCCGCCCCCGCCGGGGCAGCCGTTCGGGCCGCCGGCCAAGAAGTCCAGCAAGAACGTCTGGATCACGGTCGGCATCGTGGCGGCGGTCATGCTGCTGCTCTGCTGCGGCGGTGGCATCTTCGCGATCTACAGCGGGGCGAAGAAGACCAAGGAGGCGATCGACACGCTGCCCACCCCGGGTGTCACCTACAGCAACCCGATCGGTGACACCCCGACCGACGGCACCTCCTCCACGCCGCAGCCGGGTACGACCGACGACAAGACCTTCGACATGCCGGCCGGCGACAAGCTGATCGTCAACGACGACGAGGGCACGATCGAGATCACGGTCGGCAACTTCCGGACCAAGAGCGCCGCCTGCCGGGAGTTCATGCCGGGCCCGAAGAACGGCACGTTCCTGATCGCCGACGTGACCGCCGAGGTCACCAAGGGCACCGGGTCGATCAACCCGTTCTTCTTCACCTGGAAGGCGGCGGACGGCACCGAGGAGAACGGCATCGGCGGGGCCTTCTCCGGCTGCGGCAAGCTGATGACCTCGGGCAACAACCTGCCCGCCGGTTCCAAGCGCAGCGGCCAGCTGATCTTCGACGTGAAGGACCAGAACGGCGTCGTCGAGTACGAGCACAACCTGCGTACCGCCGGGTCCTGGAAGCCCTGAGCGCGAGCCTGACCCCACGCGGGGGCCGGTCCCACCCAGGGCCGGCCCCCGTGTCCGTTCGGGCGGTACGGGTGGGCCGTTCGGACCTTTCCATGTGCGCGTGACCGCCGCCGGTCGCCAGGCTCGGCGCATGGCCCGCGAAACCACGATCCCGCTGCTGCCGTGCCGTTCCCTGGACGACGTGGCGCCCTTCTACCAGGCCCTCGGCTTCCAGGTCACGCACCGGCAGGCGCGCCCCAATCCCTACCTGGCCCTGCGCCGGGAAGACCTGAACCTGCACTTCTTCGGCATGCCCGGGTTCGACCCGGCCACCTCGTACGGCAGTTGTCTGGTCGTGGTCGACGACCTGGTCGCCATCCACCGCGCCTTCGCCGCGGGCCTGCGCGCCGCGTACGGGAAGGTGCTCGTCTCCGGCGTGCCCCGGATGACGCGGCCCCGGGCCCGCCACAACCAGGACGGACACTCCGGGTTCAGCATCGTCGACCCCGGCGGCAACTGGATCCGGTTCGTGGCCCGCGCCGCCACGCCCGACGCCGACGACGATCGGGGCGGGTTGGCCCGGGCGCTGCGCAACGCTGTGGTGCAGGCCGACTCGCGCGGCCGGCCGGAGCAGGCGGTACGGATCCTCGACGGCGCGTTGGCCCGACCGGACGCCGCCGACGACCCGGGCACGCATGTCGAGGCGCTTGTCTACCGGGCCGAGCTGGCCCTGCTGCTCGACCGGCCGGAGGATGCCCGGGGATGGCTGCGCCGGGCCGGTGCGGTACCGCTCGACGAGGAGCTGCGCGACCGGCTGACCGACACGCTGCGGCACGCCGCCGACCTGACCACCGCGCTGCCGCCCGGGTAGCCGTCCCCACCCCGCACCGCCGGGAGTCGCGGACGGGAGCGCCGGACGCGCTGGCTCGCCGACCGGTGCGGTGAGTGCCGCCCGGGCGAGTGGGTGCGCGGAGGCGCCGCCCGGGCGAGTGGGTGCGCGGGTTTGCCGCCCGGGCCAGCGGGGACGCGGTCGGGACAGGCGGCGACGGTGGTCGCGCGACGATCCGGGGAGGCGGCGATGAGCGTCGAGCGTGCGAAGGACGACCTGGAGGACCTGGCCGGCCCGGCGCGGGCACAGCTGGGCAACCTGAACCGGGACGAACGCGCCGAGGCGGACCGGGTACGCGAGCTGGACGAGATCCGGGGCAATCGTCCCGGCGAACACGTCCAGGAAGACGCCCGCGACGCCCGGGACGACTTCTCCAGCTGACCCCTTCTCGGTCCGCTTGAGATCTTGGTACGAAACGGCCCCCCTGAGGGCCATTTCGTACCAAGATCTGCGGCAGCCCGCCCCGGGGAACGCGACGATTGGGGTGAGTGGGGCGGGTCGGCCGGTCTGATCGGTCGGGTGCCTGTCGGACGGGCGGGCGGCGTGCGCCCTACCGGCCGGAGTCGCTGGTCGGCCGGGTGCGTCACGGGTCCCGCCGGTTGGTCCGGATCCCGCGACTCATCGTCCTGACCTGCTGCCGGAGCGTCGCCTGGGAGCGCTCCGATTGACCGCTGGCAACCGTTGCGCACGCAAGCAGACTGTGGTGCGTGACGAACCCATCACCGCACCACCCTGGACCCGTCCCGTTCGGCCCGACGTACCCGGCGCCGAGGCAGTCGTGGTGGCGCCGGCTCTCCGGCGGAGCAAAGGTCGCGATCGTGTCCGCGGGCGTGGTCGTGCTGTGCTGCTGCGGCGGTGTGGCGATCGGCGCCGCCACCGACTCCCCGGGCGAACCGAGCAAGAAGGACGCCGCACCCACCACGTCCGCACCGAGCGAAGTCGAGGCGGCGGCGCCGGCTCCGGCAGTCGTGGATCTACCCAGCTCGACTCCGGCCGCGACCCCGACCGAGGCGAGCCCGAGCGCCTCTCCGTCGCCTCAGGTGCAGATCAGGACCGTCACCTCGACCGCGAAAATCGCTTACTCCACCCGAACGGTCAAGGACCCCACCCTGGCGAAGGGGACCAGGAAGGTACGGATCCGCGGCGTTACCGGAGTTCGCACCCTCACCTACCAGGTGACCGTCACCAACGGGGTGCAGACCTCGAAGAAGCTGCTCCGGTCCGTCGTCACCAGGCAGCCGGTCACGCAGGTGGTCGCGGTCGGCACCAAGCAGACGCGCCAGTGCGACCCGAACTACAGCGGAGCGTGCGTGCCGATCGCGAGCGACGTGGACTGCTCCGGGGGCAGCGGTGACGGCCCGGCGTACGTCACAGGTCCGGTCCGGGTCATCGGCAGCGACATCTACGACCTGGACAGGGACGGCGACGGAGTCGGCTGCGACTGACACCGGGGAGACCGCTACGACGTTCGCCTGAGGACGGTCGGGCGGCCCGCGCGCCCCTATGCTGGCCCGATGGTTCTCGCTGACGCCACCGGGTCCTGGACCGGCACCAACGGATTCCGGCTGATGCCGGCCGACCCGCTCGCCGAGTCACCCGCGACGCTGACCGTGGCGACGGCTGCCGGCGGCCACCTGACCACGGTGTCGTACTCGTGGGCGCATCCGACGGACGGGCCGCAGGACGGGCTGCTCGTGATTGCCGCCGGGGAGGAGCCGGGTTCGCTGGCCGCCTGGTGGGGCGACTCGTGGCACCAGCAGCCCACCGCGATGACGCTCACCGGCACGACGGGCGGGGTGCCGGAGGTCGAGCTGTCCGCCGAGTACGGCGGCGGCTGGGGGTGGCGGATCACCCTCGACGCCGCCGACCCGACGACAGTACGGCTGCGGATGGAGAACGTGGTGCCCGCGGACCAGGCGGACCCGGACACGCGGGCCGGCCCCTACCCGGTCATGGTCGCCGACCTGCGCCGCGCCTGAGCCCGGTCAGGCCGGGGCGTCGAGGATCTCCCGGAGCCGGGCCGCGAACTCCGCCGGCTTGCCGGCGTAGCCGCCCTGGTCACCGTGGAAGCCGCCGTGGTGGCTCGGGAAGACCGCCGGTCGGCCGCCTAGCAGCGCGGCCGCCGCCGCCGTCGTACGCGCGGTGAGGGTCTCCGCGGACTCCTCGCCGACCGCGAGGACGACCCGGGTACGCGTCACGCGCAGCGCGTCGACGTCCGGCCGGTAGCCGGTGATCGCGGTGGACCGGTCGGAGAGCAACGGGTCGTCCCGGGTGCCGTCGTCCTCGGTCGGCAGCCCGATCGCGGCCGGGTCCGGTGCGGGCCGGGCGAAGTAGTCGTCGGTGAACTCGCCCCGCCAGGACGTCATGGCCATGAACGCGGCCATGCCGGCGCCCCAGCCGTTCTTCTCGTACGTCTCCTGGCAGGCGGCCGTGGCCCGCACGGCGGCCTCGGCGTCGGGGAGCAGCGCGACAAGCGGCGGCTCGTGCGCCACAAGCGTGGCCACCGTGCCCGGGTACGCCGCCACCAGGGCGAGCGCGGTCACCGCGCCACCGCTGCTGGCGAACATGTCGACGGGACCCGCGCCGAGGGCGTCGACGACGGCGCGTACGTCGGCGGCCTGGACCTCGGGCACGGCGTCGGTGCGGCCGTCCTTGCGCACGCTGCGACCCAGCCCGCGCGGGTCGTACGTGACGACGGTGCGGTCCGGGAAGTACGAGGCCAGCACGGTGAAGCCGTCGGCGCACATCGGCTGGCCGATCATGAACAGGGGCCGGTGCGCGCCGGCGGCCGTGCGGGGTTCGTGCACGTCGTAGACGAGGTCGACCTCGGGTGTCCGGAGTGTCTGTGTGGTCATGCCTCTGTCGACAGGCGTCGGGCCGGAAAGTCATCGGTCGTCGCGCACGGCGCGGCTCGCGGCGGTGTCGGTGCACATCGCCGCGAGCCGTGCCGTCGCGGTCAGCTCACCGTGCCGGTGACGGTGCCGCCGGACTCGGTGACGTGGTAGGTCAGCGTGGTGCCGCTCCAGAAGTGGAACGTCAGGGTGACCCGCTGGCCGTCGTTGACCTCGGCGAAGAACTCGGGCTTCAGCGTGATCGTGTTGCTGCTGTAGTTCGGCGCGAAGGTCACGTCGAACTCCTTGAACGACGTCCAGTTCTGCGGGCCGGCGTTGCTGCCGTCGGCGTACCTCGCCTCCATGGTGGCCAACTGGTCGCCCCGGAACTGGGCCGGCAGGGTGAACCCGCCGACCGGGCCGGTGGCGTTGCCGAGCACCGGCGGGTCGTACGTGATGATGCTGATCCGCCACGGCACGCCGGTGGAGAAGCGGGCCTGGAGGTTGGCGTTCACCCCGTACGCCCGGGCGCCGACCAGCCGGGTCAGCGCCGACGCGGTGAGCGTCAGGGTGTTGCCGGAGACCGTGTAGTCGGTGCCGTTGAGCAGATCCGTGGTGCCCTGGCGCAGCCCCTGGAACGTGGTGCCGTTCAGGTTGAGCGTCAGGCTCTTGGCGGTGATCGAGCCGGTGCGGGGCACGTACACCTGGTCACTGGACGCGGTGCCGGAGCGGGTGGTCCAGCTCGACCTGATCTGCGCGAACAGCTCGGGGTCCTTCCACACGAAGGACGTCCGGTCGAAGTGCTGGCCGTTGTCCCAGAGCTGGGTGGTCAGCTTGCGGCTGCGCGCGTAGTGGCCGAGGAACTCGAAGAACTTGAGCTTCTCGCCCTGTTCGATCGTGCCGGTGTGGCGGTCGAAGCCGAGCAGGCCGTACTCGCCGATGACGACCGGGATGTTGCGGGTGACGAAGGCGTTGTAGACCCGGTCGAACTGGTCGGTCAGGTCCTGCTGCACGGTCGCGTCGAACCTGGTGCCGCCGGCGATGTTCACGCTGAACGGCCAGTAGCCGTAGAAGTGCACGGTGGCGATCAGGTTCGGGTCGTTCAGGGCGTTGAACGTGCTGGTCAGCTCGTCGACGCGGGCCTGCTCGGCCGAGGTGTGCAGGGTCGGCAGCACGAGCAGCCGGTTGGCGTTGCCGCCGCCGGACTGGCGGACGATCCGGTGGAACGAGGTGTTCAGCTCGTTGAGCAGGCTGGCGTTCTGCGCGTCGCCGGAGCTGCCGGTGAACTGCGGCTCGTTGACACTCTCGAAGACGAGCTTGGACGAGCTGTCCCGGAACGCGGTGGCGATCTGCGTCCAGAGCGCGTTGTAGCGGTTCAGCACGGTGGTGCGGTCGGTGGGCATCGTGTTGATCCACTGCCACGAGTCGTGGTGGATGTTGATCACCACGTAGAAGCCGTCCGCGAGGGCCCAGCCGACCACCTCGCGTACCCGGCTGAGCCAGGCCGCGTCGATGGTGTAGTTCGGCGCCCCGCCGTGGTGGTTGCTCCAGGTCACCGGGATCCGGATGCTGTTGAAACCCTGCGCCCGCACGTTGTCCAGCAGCGCCTGGGTCACCCGCGGGTTGCCCCACGCCGTCTCGTCCGCGCCGACGGCGTCGAACGAGTTGCCGAGGTTCCAGCCGGGCTGCATGGCGGCCACCGCCGCCATCGCGTTGCCGGCCGGCGGTGGCGTGGTCGGGGGCGGGGTGGTCGGAGGCGGCGTGGTCGGGGGCGGCGTGGTGGTGGGCGGTGGCGTGGTGCCGCCGACGCCGCCGGTGCAGGCCACCCCGTTGAGCGAGAACGAGGTCGGCGCGGTGTTGGCGCCGGACCAGGAGCCGTTGAAGCCGAACGAGACGCTGCCGTTGGTGGGGATCGCGCCGTTGTAGCTGACGTTGGTGGCGGTGACCTGGGCACCGGTGGCGGTGACCGTGGCGTTCCACGCCTGGGTGACCTGTTGGCCGGACGGGAACGTCCAGCGCAGGTTCCAGCCGTTGATCGCGTCGCCGAGGTTGGTGACGGAGACGTTGGCGGTGAAGCCGCCGCCCCACTGGCTGGCGGTCGTGTAGGTCACGCGGCAACCGGCCGCCGCCTGGGCGTTGGTCGCCAGGAGGGCGGTGCCGGCCACGAGCGTCGCGGCGGTGGCCGCGACCAGGCCGACCCGCAATCGGGCCCGGTTCGCGGTACGGGAAAAGCCGAGCATCGGGGTTCCTTCGTGGTGGGGTGTGCGCGTGGACGGGACAGGCGGGGCGCGCACCCGCCCAGCGCGAGAGTAAGTTTGGATTCCAAACATTGTCAATCGGCACGGGTGAATGGAGGACGGGTGAACCGTGCGGCCGGGCAGCTGTCCGCCGAGCGACGTGCGGTCGGCGCGGTCCTGACCGACCACACGCGACCCGCCCGTAAGGTGCGAGGGCGAGGCACGACCGAAGGGAGAGACCGTGGAACGCGTGACGGGCATCGGTGGGGTCTTCTTCCGCGCCCAGGACCCCGACCGGGTCAATCGCTGGTACGCCACCCATCTCGGGGTCGACCTGGCGCCGGAGTCCTACGAGGTCTCCTCCTGGTGGCAACAGGCCGGCCCCACCGTCCTGGCGGCCATGCCTGCGGACGCCGCGCACTTCGGCGGCTCCGGGCACTCCTGGTCGCTCAACTTCAGGGTCGCCGACCTGGACGCCATGGTCGCCCAACTACGCGGCGCGGGCCTCGCCGTCGAGGTCGACCCGCAGGAGTACCCGAACGGCCGGTTCGCCAGTCTGCGCGATCCGGAGGACAACGTCGTCCAACTCTGGCAGCCGGACGGGGCCGACAGCCGCGGGCCGCAGGACTGACCAGGGGATGGTGGGCCTGGTTCGGCTGGCTCGGAGCCTCAGCCAGCCTCATCCGTAGGCGTACTCGTCCACGTCGAGCTCCGCTCGCGTCATGCGGAGGAACTCGAGTACCCGGGCGTCAACGTGCCAGCCGAACAACTGGTGCTGACCGGTGAGCTTCTCCAGTCCTTCGACCGGGCCGGTCAGGTCTTCCTCCTCGCCGTCCGGATGCGCGAACACCCGGACGACCTGCAGCACGCTCGCGCCTGGCTCTCCATCGATGGCGTCCAGCTCTGCAGCGAGTCCACCGATGCGGTCCGCGTGGTCGAGGAGCCGATCCACGATCCGGTTGATCTGCTCGTCCACCGTCAACCCGGGCTCGCGGCAAGTGATCTTCCACCGGTGGCTGGCGGGCCTGGGTGGGCTGGCCAGGCGGCTGCCACGAACGGCGATCTCGTCCGGTTCGATGCCGAGCCTCGTCGTGATCTCGGCGGCCGACACCCGCACGGAGCTCAGCGCGAAGTACACGTATTGCGAGACGATCACCGACGGACCCTACCCGCGCCCATGCCTTCGACGCCGCTGCACGGGATCGAGAAAGGCCGTCTCCCACGACGGGAGACGGCCTTTCAACTGGGTGGAGCTGAGGGGATTTGAACCCCTGACCCCCTCGATGCGAACGAGGTGCGCTACCGGTCTGCGCCACAGCCCCTCCGCTGGCGAACCAGCGTTGATCCCACCCGGCTCGCACCGGGCGGGTCGGCGACAAGGCTAACAGGTCGCGCGCCCGGCACGCGAATCACCCCACCGGACCGGCAGCGCCAGGTCGGGGAAGTGGGGGCATCCGGCGCACCGGGACACCGCCAATTCCCCGAACTGGAGTCGATCAAGAGAGGTCAGGCGCCGCGGCCGGACTGGTAGGGGCGGCCGCGCAGGCCGCCGGCCCGTCGGTAGGACACCGAGCCGCCGCTCGCGGCCGGAGGCAGGTCCGCCGGGCGGTCCAGGCCCATCGCCGTACGCCGGACCGCCTCGCGCTGGGCGGCGAG
>NZ_CADEAU010000207.1 GCF_902825405.1 Micromonospora maritima
CGCGTACGGGTCCCGCCACGGGTCGGCCAGCGCGTCGGACCACCAGGGCGACGTCGTCCCACCCGCGGTCCCCTGCGGTGGCTGCCCTGGCCCCGGCCCTCCCGCCGGTGCCGGCGCTCCGCCGGGCTGGCGCCAGTCCCAGCCGTCGGTCACGTCCGTGCCTCCCACTCCGTCCCGCACGCCCCGCGCCGGGCGCCGGCGGAGCCGGACGACCGTGACGCGCGGGACACCTCCAGGATTGCACGGATGCCCCGCGTGGAGTCAGGGGTTGCCGCCCGTGATCGTCCCACCGCCGACTCGCGGCTGCGCCCGTACCGGGTCGCCTCTACGCTCACAGTGCCAACCGACCCCTCGCACCAGCCCGCCCCCGGAGGTGTCCCATCGCCACGGTCGCCGGTCACGGCAGTTCGACGGCCCAGGCACTGCAGTTCGCCGAGTCGTACGTCACCGAGGACCTCGTGCTGCGCACCGCCCGGGCGCTCGCCCGCGAGGTGGGCGTCGAGGCGGTGACGCCCGGCGCCGGCGCCGCGCTGCGACTGCTCGCCGCCGCCGGCAACGCCCGGGCGGTGGTGGAGATCGGCACCGGCACCGGCGTCAGCGGTGTCTGGCTGCTGCGCGGCATGCGCCCCGACGGCGTGCTCACCACGATCGACGTCGAGGTCGAATACCAGCGCCTCGCCCGCCGGCTGTTCCAGGAGGCGGGCTTCCCGTCGGGACGTACCCGGATCATCACCGGCCGGGCGCTCGACGTGCTGCCCCGCCTCGCGGACGGCGCCTACGACCTGGTCTTCGCCGACGCGGCCGCGACCGGCTTCGCGGCGTACGTGGACGCGGCGCTGCGGCTGCTGCGGCCCGGCGGCGTGCTCGCGCTCAACGGTGCCCTGGCCGGCGGCCGGATCGGCGATCCGGCCGCCCGGGACGTGGAGACGGTCACCGTGCGGGAGACGGTCAAGGCGATCCGCGAGTCCGAGCACTGGGTGCCGGCGCTGCTGCCGGTCGGCCACGGCCTGCTCGCCGCCGTGCGGAGCTGACCCGCCGCCGGTCAGCCCAGCGTCCCCAGCCAGCGCAGCAGTCCGCGTACGCCCCAGCCGGTCGCGCCCTTGACCAGTTCGCCGTGCACGTCGTCGGACCACGACGGGGCGGACATGTCCAGGTGTGCCCAACGGTCCCGCAGCTCGCCGGTGAACTCGCGGAGGAACAGCGCGGCCACCACCGAGCCGGCGCCCTGCGCCGGGGAGCTGTGCAGGTCGGCGAGGTCGCTCGCCAGGTATTCCGCGTAGTCGTCGGCGAGTGGCATCCGCCAGGCCCGCTCGCCGGCCGACGTGATCGCGGCCAGCAGGTCGGCGGCCAGGTCGTCGTTCTCGCTGTAGAGCGCGGCGTGCCGCTTGCCCAGGGCCACCGCGTTCGCCCCGGTCAGGGTCGCGAGGTCGACCAGCAGGTCGGGTTTCAGCTCCCGCACGGCGTACGCCATGGCGTCGGCCAGCACCAGCCGCCCCTCGGCGTCGGAGTTGGTGCTCTCGCTGGTCAGACCGCCGTAGTGCCGGATGACGTCGCCCGGGCGGAAGGCCGAGCCGCTGACCATGTTCTCGGCGAGCGGGGCCAGCGTGGTGACCCGTACCGGCAGGCCCAGCGCGGCGGCGCCGAGCGTCGCGGCGACCACGGCGGCCGCGCCGGCCATGTCCTTGCGCATCAGCTTCATGGCGGGCACCGGCTTGATCGAGATGCCGCCGGTGTCGAACGTGATGCCCTTGCCGACCAGCACCACGTGGGTACGCGCGCCGGCCGGGCGCCAGTCCAGCTCGACCAGGCGTGGGCCGCGGGCGGAGCCGCCCCCGACGGCGAGGATCCCGCCGAAGCCCTCGGCCGCCAGTTCCCGTGGTTCGCGGACGCGCAGGTGCAGGTCGGGTCGGCCGGACGCGGCGGCGGCCACCTGGTCGGCGAACCACTCCGGGTGCTTCGTCGACGAGGGGGTGTTGGTCAGGTCCCGGGCCAGCGCGGTCATCTCGGCCGTGGTCCGGGCCGCGGCGAGCGTGTCGGCCAGCGCCTCCGGGTCGGCCACCAGCAGGTCCGCCCCGGCCAGGGACGGCCGGGTCCCGGCGTCGGTGAGGCGGAAGCGGTAGGACCCGAGCAGCAGGCCCTCGGCAAGGCCGCGCAGCGCCGTCCCGGCGTCGTCGGGAAGCGTGATGGTGATCTGCGTCTCATCCTTGGCGGCGCGGGCCAGCGCGGCCCCGGCGACCCGCCAGTCCTGCTCGTCGCCGGCGCCGACACCGAGCAGCCAGAGACGTTGCGGGGTGGCGCCGGGGCGCAGGTGCTCGCGTACCTCGCCGGCGACGCCGGTGAGTCGGGCGGCGGGCAGCAGCGCCTCCACCTCGGCCCGGACGTCGTCGGCGACGGACGGGGTGGCGGTCGGCACCGGCACGGCCGGGGAGTCCGGCCCTCCGGGACGAACGGGCAGGACGAGGGTGTCGGGTCGCACGGACCCGCTCACCAGACGAATGGCCAGCACGCTGGACCGTACCTCCGAAAATGCTCCAAGCGGGACAGTTTGCCGCTCACTGGCCGATAAAGGCCCTGAGCCACCGGCCAAGCCGGTGGCTCAGGGTAGGACGAACCGGCCGCGCGGCGTTCGCCGCGCGGCCCGCTCCTCGCATCAGCCGGCAGCCGCCTTCAGCGCGTCACCCAGCGCGGTGGCCTCGTCGGGAGTCATCTCGACGACGAGCCGGCCACCACCCTCCAGCGGGACCCGCATGACGATGCCCCGGCCCTCCTTGGTGACTTCCAGCGGACCGTCGCCCGTCCGCGGCTTCATCGCCGCCATGTTGTCTCCCCTCAGACCTACACCAGGGTCGGTGGGTTGCCCCACAGCCACTTCGCCATCGCCACCCGCAAGCGTCGCGGAGGCGTCGACCAACGATTTTCCCTGATGAACACCGCCGGACCCAAACCGAAGCAGCATTGATGTAACAGCATCTAGCTTATCTTGGATAGGCCTGTCACAATGTGCGGTCATGCAGGCACGGTCGGCACTCTTCGACCTGTACGGCGACCACCTCCGCGCCAGGGGTGGCCGCGCGCCGGTCGCCGCCCTGGTCAAGCTGCTCGCACCCCTCGGCATCGCCCCACCGGCGGTGCGCACCGCCGTCTCCCGGATGGTCCGCCAGGGTTGGCTGGAACCGCTCCGGCTGGCCTCCGGACCGGGATATTCGATCACCCCGAAGGCGGGCCGTCGACTCGACGAGGCGGCCTCCCGGATCTACCGGACCGGTCGGCACAGTTGGGACGGACGGTTCGACCTCCTGGTGCTGACGGCCCCTCCGTCCCGCCGGGACCGCCAGCGGCTCGCCGCCAATCTCAGCTTCCTCGGCTACGGCACCCTCGACGACTGCACCTGGGTGGCCACCCGCCCCGGCGAGGACGTCGACCTGCTGCTCGCCGAGGCCGGCGTGCGCTACGAGCGGTTCACCGCCGCGCACGCCGCCGGCACGCCCGGCGCCATGGGCGTCGTCCGCCGGGCCTGGGACCTGTCCGAGATCGGCCGGGCGTACGAGCGCTTCGTCGCCGAACAGAAGCCGCTGCTCTCCGGCGTCACCGTGCGCAGCAGCGACGAGGACGCGTACGCGGCCCGGTTCCGGCTCGTGCACGCGTGGCGTACCTTCCTGTTCCGGGACCCGCAGCTGCCTCCGGCGCTGCTCCCCGAGCGCTGGCCGGGCACCAGCGCGGCCGGGTTCTTCGACCGGCACGCGGCCCGGCTCCGGCCGGCCGCCGACCGGTACGTCGAGCAGTGCCTCGACGCCAGCAACCGCCTCGCCCGACAGAAGGGTCGTTAGACACGTGACCGAGCCGCTGCTCGTCGACCGCACCGACGCCGTCGTCACCCTGACGCTGAACCGCCCGACGGCGATGAACTCGCTCGACGTGGCGCTCAAGGAGGCGCTCCGGGACACCCTGGCCGAGCTGGAGACCGACCGCTCCTGCCGGGCGGTCGTGCTCGCCGGCGCGGGCGGCTCGTTCAGCGCCGGGCAGGACCTGCGGGAGCACGTGCAGACGCTGGAGTCGGCCGACACCGATCCGCTCGGCACCGTGCGGGCGCACTACAACCCGATCGCCGCCCGCCTGGCCAACCTGCCCAAGCCGGTGGTCGCCGCGGTGCGCGGCATGGCCGCCGGGGCCGGCGCCTCGCTGGCCTTCCTCGCCGACTTCCGGATCGGCGGCCCGAAGACCCGGTTCCTGATGGCGTTCGCCGGGGTCGGGCTGGCCGCCGACACCGGGGCCTCCTGGACGCTGCCCCGACTGGTCGGCCACGCCAAGGCGGTCGAGCTGCTGATGCTCGCCGAGCCGGTCGGCGCCGAGGACGCGTGCCGGCTCGGGCTGCTCACCCGGTTGGTGGACGACGACGAGCAGGTGCTCCCCACGGCGCAGGAACTGGCCGCCCGGCTCGCGGCCGGCCCGACCGTCGCCTACGGCGCGATCAAGCGCCAGCTCTCCATCGCCGACGCCGGCACGCTCGCCGACGCGCTCGCCGCCGAGGCGCAGGCACAGGCGATCTGCGGCGGCACCGCCGACCACCGCGCCGCCACGATGGCGTTCGTCAACAAGCAGAAGCCGGTGTTCGAAGGGCGCTGACCGGGGTCAGTCGTCCTCCTCCGGATCCTGGTTGGCCTCCACGCCGAGCACGAACGCCTGCATGGCGAGTTCGTCGCCGGAGGGCGAGACGAACGCGGGCAGCTCGCGCGGGCCCAGCTCCTGCACGTACGACCAGAAGATCCGGACCGCCTCGGCCCGGGTCGCCGCCTCGATCGGCAGGTCGAGGCTGACCAGCCAGGTCCGCCGCGCCGGCGGCGGGCCGAGGCGGTCGGCCAGCGCGCGCCACCGCGCCGGGTCGAGCGCGGTGACCGGACCGTCGGGGGCCGGGCCGTCCACCGGCACCGGTTCGTCCAGCACCCGCCGGGTGTACGTCACCACGAGCCCCGCGGTCGTGTCGGACTGCGGGTCGTCCGGGTCCTCCCAGCTCCCCCCGGCGGCCGGGGCGTTCCGGGTCCCGGCGGTGGCCGGGGCGACCCGGCCGAGCGCCACCAGGCGCAGCGGCTCCTCGACCAGCACCGCCACCCGGTCACCGGGTCGGGGTGCGGCGCCCTCCGGGAGGCCGCTCAGCTCCAGCACGTCGTGGTGGACCAGCCGCTCGGCCTCATGGCGCTCGGCGGGCAGCAGCACCGCCCAGGCGCCCGGCGTGGTGTCACCGTCGGTCGTCCCGCTCGTCCGCGGCTCGGTGTCGGTCATGCCCCAATCCCATCACGCCGTCGCGTCACACCCCGGCCCGGTCGCCACTCACGTGACAGTCGGCGAGATGGTCGTCCACCATCCCGGTCGCCTGCATCAGCGCGTAGGCCGTGGTCGGGCCGACGAAGCGGAAGCCCCGCTTCTTGAGGGCCTTGGCCATCGCGGTCGACTCCGGCGTGACCGCGGGCACCTCGCCGAACGAGGCGGGCCGCGCGGCCCGGGGCGGGGGCGCGTAGGACCAGAGCAACGCGGACAGGCCCTCCGGAAGCTCCAGCGCGGCCCGGGCGTTGGCGATCGCCGCCTCGACCTTGGCCCGGTTGCGGACGATGCCGGCATCGGCCATCAGCCGGGCGACGTCGGCCTCGCCGTAGCCGGCCACCGTCTCGATCCGGAAATCGCCGAAGGCGAGCCGGAACGCGGCACGCTTGCGCAGGATGGTCAGCCAGGAGAGGCCGGACTGGAACGCCTCCAGGGTGAGCCGCTCGTAGAGCGCGTCGTCGCCGCGCAGCGGCCGCCCCCACTCCTCGTCGTGGTAGACGGCGTAGTCGGGGGTGCTCGCCCCCCAGGCACAACGGGCCAGCCCGTCGGCCCCGATCACCAGGTCAGTCACGTCTCCACGGTAGGTCAGCCCACCGACAGGCTCCCCGTGCGCGGCTCGCGGCTTCGAGATCTTGGAACCGAACGGCCCCCACAGGGGCGCTGTTCTTCCCAGATCTCCACGACTCCTGCCTGGTGGGAGGCGGGGTCAGGGCAGGCGGCCCTGTTCGACCAGGCGGGCGAACCTCTTCAACGCCTGGGTCAGGCTGAACTTCGAGCCGGGCCAGAGCACCGGCCAGGCGACCCGGCCCGCCGCGCCGCCCGGCAGGTGGAACCACTCGTGCCAGACCACCTGGGTCCGGTCCCGGTCCATCGGGGTGCAGCGCAGGACCCCCGGGCCACGCAGCAGCTTGCCGCAGTGGACCACCCCGACCTCGTACGGGGCGTCGACCCGCACCACCCGCATCTCGTCCCGCAGCACGGCCGGACCCAGCGCGGTGACCGCCTCGACCAGGCTGCCCTCGCCGCCGTCGCCCTCGACCACGCGGACCGTGGTGAGCGGGATCCAGTCCGACTGCCGCTCCCACGCGGTCAGCGCCGCGAAGACCCGCTCGGCCGGCGCGTCGACGATCACCGTCGCGGTGACCTCGGCCGCGCCGCGCCGGGCCGCCTCGGCGAAGTCGGCGGAACCCTCCGTGCCGGTCACGCCGACTCCGATCGGACCACCGGACCGCGTTCCCGGTCGTCGGCACCGGCTGCCGGCACGCTCCCGGCGGACGGTCCGGTGATGATCCCGTCACCGGGCGAGGTGGTGTCCTCGACGGCTGCGGCGGCCGGAGCCTCCGCCACGCCCGCCTCGGCCGGGGCGACCCCGGCACCGGCGTCCGTCTCGGACCCTGCCAGGGTTGCCGGCCGGGCGGCTGCTCGCGGTTCACGGGCACCTCCGGCATCACCGGCGCCCCGAGGCGCGGCGGCGGTCTTCGGCCCGGTGGTCTCCGGCTCGACGCCTGATCCGGGCGCGGGCGCCGAGAGGTCGATGGTCACCGGGCCGGGCGCCGTGGGATCGACGACCGACGGGTCCGGCTCCGGGCCGGTCGCGGCGGCCTCCTCGCGGGCCCGGCGCAGCGCGTCGGCCTCCTCGGTGCGCCCCTCCCGCAACGCCGTGTTCTCGGCCTCCAGCACGCCGATCAGCTCGGACTTGTAGCCGATGTCGTACGCGGCCCGACGCATCGCGGCGTCGACCTGGGCCATCCGGTAACCGCGCAGCGCGGTGTCGAAGCGGACCTCGCTCACGTCGGACTCGTCGAGCGGCCGACTGCCGGGCAGCGGCACGGCCCGCCCGTCGGGCTCGGTCGGGACCAGGCCCGGATCACGCCCGGAGACGAGCACCGTCACCCCGAGCACCACCGCCGCGACGGTCAGCGCGACCACCAGAAGGAGCAGAACCTGACCCATGCAGAGATCGTGGCATGCGGGCCGGGATCGGGCGAGCCCTCCGCCACCTCCGACTCGGAAACGCCTGCCGTCCCGCACCTCACCCGACGTGGCCAGACGGCGCCGACCGCCCGGAACGGGACGGTGGGACCAGCGGAGGACCGGAGGCCGGGACCGGATAGCGTCGGGTCGGCCCGCGACGGCGGCCGGCCGGGTGGGCAGACGAGGGGGCGGGCATGACGGGAGCGCTGCGGCTCGGTGGGCGGACCTTCGCCCCCGGCGAGCTGGTGGTGATGGCGATCGTCAACCGTACGCCGGACTCGTTCTTCGACCGGGGCGCCACCTTCGCCGAGGACAGCGCGCTGCGGGCGGTGGAGCGCGCGGTGACCGAGGGCGCGGAGATCATCGACATCGGCGGGGTGAAGGCCGGTCCGGGCGACGAGGTGGACGTGGCCGAGGAGATCCGCCGGACGGTGGACACCATCGCCGCGGTCCGGTCCGCCTTCCCGGACGTGGTCGTCTCGATCGACACCTGGCGGGCCGAGGTGGCGGTGGAGGCGGTCGCGGCCGGCGCGGACCTGCTCAACGACACCTGGTCGGGGGCGGACCCGGCGCTGGCCCGGGTCGCCGCGGCGACCGGCGCGGGGCTGGTCTGCTCGCACGCCGGCGGGTTGGCCCCCCGTACGCGACCGCACCGGGCGGCCTTCGACGACGTGGTGGCCGACGTGGTCGGCACCGTCACCGGGCTGGCCGAGCGGGCGGTGGGACTGGGCGTGCGGCGGGACGGCATCCTGATCGACCCGGCGCACGACTTCGGCAAGAACACCAGGCACTCGTTGGAGATCACGCGCCGGCTCGGCGAGCTGACCGACACCGGGTGGCCGCTGCTGGTGGCGCTGTCGAACAAGGACTTCATCGGCGAGACGCTGGACCTGCCGGTGCCCGAGCGGCTGGAGGGGACGTTGGCCGCCACCGCGGTCTCGGCGTGGTTGGGCGCCCGGGTGTTCCGGGCGCACCAGGTGCGCCAGACCCGCCGGGTGCTGGACATGGTGGCCTCGATCCGGGGCGACCGGCCCCCGGCGGCCACCCGGCGCGGGCTGGCCTAGGGTCAGGTCCAGCGCAGGACGCCGCGCCGCCAGGCGTAGAGGATCCCCAGCGCCACGACCGCCACGAACACGCCCATCTCCACCACGGTGGTCACCCCGAACCCGGGGCGGTCGAAGACCAGCGCCCAGGGGAAGAGGAAGACCGCCTCGACCGCGAAGAGCACGTAGAGGTAGGCGTAGACGTAGTAGCGGATCTGCATCTGGGCCCAGTCGCCGCCGACCGGGTCGAGACCGCACTCGTACGTGGCCCGCTTGCCCCACGGCTCGGCCGGCCGGCCGGGACGTAACACCCGATTGGCCGAGAACGCCGTGACAAAGAAGAGCACGGCGGCGAGCAGCAGCAGACCGAGTGTGGCGTACGAGCCGAGATATCCGGTCACGAGCGGAGCGTACCGGTCCCGTCCAGGCGTCCCGGACACGTTACGAATTCGTTTCCTGACGGGACTAGTGCTGGATGGCAACTGTCGCCGAATAATGAGACCTCGTTGAAACGTCCGGAGGACAGATGACCCGCCCCCGCGTTCGACCCGCTCGGCGGGTCGCGCACCGCCGTACTCTCGCGCTGTTCGCTCCCGCGTTGCTCGCCGCGGCCGCGACGGTCGTGGCGGTGGCGCCGGGGTGGGCCGCGGCCGCCCCCTCCCCGTTGGCCGGCGTGGTCCACGCGGCCGCCCCGGGCGACCCGGACGTTCCGGGCGGCGATCCCGGCGGGGACCCGACCGAGCCGACGCCCACCGGCGATCCGACCACCACCGCGCCGGAACCGACCACGCCGCCGCCGACCGAGGAAGATCGGA
>NZ_CADEAU010000208.1 GCF_902825405.1 Micromonospora maritima
CGCCTCCCGCCGCCCGGCGACACGACCGGGCCCGCCGCGAGCGACAGCGCCGGCCGTTCGGCGGTGGCACGGGCCAGCCGGTGCCGGACCTGCTCCGCCTCCGGGTGGCGCAGGTCGGTCAGGATGCCCACCGCCCGCTGCCAGTGCCTCCGGGCGGCAGTCCGGTCGCCCGTGACCCACCTGTTGTCGCCGCGGTGCACCAGCGCCTCGGCCTGGAAGTAGCGGTCGCCCAGGTCGACGAAGAGGGTGAGGGCGCGGCGGAAGCAGTGGTCGGCGGCCTCCCGGTGGCCGAGTTCGGCGTACACGCACCCGAGACTGTCCCAGGCGCTCGCCTCGCCGTGCCGCTCACCGAAGCGCCGGAGCAGCACGAGCGCGGTCCGGATCTGGCGCATGGCCCGGGGTACGTGACCGGCCTTGAGGTTGAGCCAGCCGGCGCCGTTCAGGACCTCGGCCCGGGCGCTGGTGTTGCCCACCGCGCGGAAGATCGCGGCCGATCGCCGGCTGCGGTCGAGGGCGGCCCGCAGGTCGTTCCGCTTCTCGGCGGCCACGGACAGCCCGTGGTGGGCGCGGGCCCGGCCGTTCTGGTCGCCGAGTCGGGCGGCGAGGCGCAGGGCCCGGAGCAACGCGGCCTCCGCCGCGTCCGGCCGGCCCAGACGCAGGTACGCGCGACTCAGGCCCCGATAGGCGTACGACATGCCGAGCAGGTCGCCGTCCGCGGTGGCGGCCCGCAGGGCCACCCGGTGCACGGCGACCTGCGCGGCCCAGTGACCGCCGCGGGACAGGAACGCGGTCAGCACCCACGCGAGCTGCCAGGCCACCGTGGTGAGACCCGACGCCCCGGCCAGGCGGACCATCGCGAGGAGCGTGGCATGGTGGGCCAGGAACCAGTTCCGCGCGTCCTCGGCGGATCCCAACGCCGACACCGCCGTCCCCGCTGCCGGGGTCGACATCGAGGGCTGCTCCCTCCGTGGTTCCAGCAACCGGGCGCCGCTGGCGGCGGTGTGCAGGTAGTGGTCGCAGAGGCGCCTCAGCCCGGCCCGCCGGAACGGCTCGTCCCGGCGGGCGAGTTCGGCGGCGTACGCGGCGATCAGGTCGTGCTGTTCGTAGCGGGCGTCCCCCTGCTCGGTGAGCAGGCTGGACTGGTGCAGTTCGGTGAGCAGCGGGTGGACCCGGTCCACCGGGACGCCGGCGAGACTCGCCGCGGCCACCGCGGTGGCCGGGCCCGGGTGCAGGCCGAGCAGCCGGAACAGGCGGGCGGCCGGCTTGCTGAGGGCCTGGTACGAGCCGTCCAGGCAGGAACGGAGGTCGGTGGCACGGTCACGACTGGACAATCCGTCGAGCCGGTTCCGTGCCGTGGTGAGTTCCCGGGCGACCGCCTGCAACGGCATCGACGGTCGGCTGGTGATCCGGGCGGCCGTCACGGTGAGGGCGAGGGGCAGACCGCCGCACGCTCCGGTGATCATGTCGATGGCGGCGGCGTCCGCCGCGGTCCGCGGTGTGCCGGTCCGACCGGACAACAGTTGCCGGGACGCCTCCGGGGTCAACGGGCCGAGCTCGACCGAATGGGCGGAGCTGCCGGCGACGAGCCCCACCAACCGGTCACGGCTGGTGACCAGCACGAGGCAGTCCGCCCCGCCGAGCAGCAGGGAACGGGCCTGCTCGCTGTCGTGGGCGTTGTCGAGGACGAACAGCATCCGCCGGTCGACGAGCAGGCTGCGGAGCAGGCCGGTGCGCCCGATCTCGTCGGCCGGCATCGACGGAGCCGGCACGCCGAGCGCGTCGAGGAAGGCGGCCGACGCCAGTCCCGGGGCAAGCGGTGGTTGCCGGGGGTCGAACCCGCGCAGGTCCACGAACAGTTGTCCGTCGGGGAACCGCTCCCGTACGCGGTGCGCCCAGTGCACCGCGAGGCTGGTCTTTCCGATGCCCGCCGGCCCGACGAGCGCGACCGTCGTGGTCGCGCGGGTGCGGCCGCCGGCCAGGAGGCGGTCCAGCCCCGCGATCGAGTCGTCGCGCCCGACCAGGTCGAGGTCGGCCGGCAGCTGGGCCGGTACCGGCCGCAGCGACGGCGTCCGCGGGCCCTCGGGCGATGCCGGGGACGCCCCGGTCGCTTCCGGCGTCAGGCTCAGGGCGTAGAAGCGGGTCCGCTGGGCGGCGGTGAGGTCGAGGGCGTCGGCGAGCAGACGGACGGTCTGCTGCCGGGGGGTGCGAACCTGCCCGACCTCGATGGCGCGCAGGTTGCGGACGCTCACCCCGGCCCGGTCCGCCAGTTCCTCCTGGGAGAGGTTCAGGGCCCGCCGATGGCTACGTAGGGCGTCGCCGAGCATGCACACGCGCTCCGTGTCGAGGCCTCGTCCGACCGGTCCGGCCGGTCGGTCTCCGGTGGACCCGAGCGTACAGGGGCATCGGCGCGTGTCGAAGCCTTCGGCGTCAATGGCGGGCGACGGGTCGGGATCAGGACAGAGCGCCGGAAGGTCGCCGGTCAACCGCCGGTGGAGCTCCTGTCGCCCACCGTGCCGGGCCTGCCATCGTGGCCTCGGGTCGGCCCGCGGGGCGCGACCCGGTCCCCCACCGACAGGAGGAACAGCATGCGCGCAGGCATCTCGCGGCTCGCGAAGCGGGCGTCCCGGCTCGTGTCCGTCGGACTCTTCGCGGGCGCGCTGACCGCGGCATCGGGGGTGGCGGCGGCCACCCCGGCGCAGGCCAGCTCGGCGTTCGGCTGCACGTACCCGCGGGTCTGCTTCTGGGTCACCGGCAGCCCGTACAGCGGGAACCCGCCCACGGCGTCGTTCCAGGACACCTACTACCAGACGCTCGGTTCGAGGAGCCGGGGCGCGGAATGGGTCCTCAACACCCGCAACGACGACGGCGCCAAGATCTTCTACTCGAACGGCGACTGGGTCTGCATCCAGCCGGACGAGCTCGCGTACCTGGAGCCGTACGGCTACGCGGTGGCCATCGACATCATGGACTCGCCGTACTGCTCCTACTGACCCAGACGCCTCACCGGGGAGGAACCATGTTCTACCGAATCATGCGAGGCGGGCTGGCGGCGGCGGTCGCCCTGGGTTGCCTGCTGCTCACCGCTCCGGCCGGCGCCGCGCCGACGGACGCCGGCTCCGTGGCGGCACCCAGACCCACGCTGGTGCCGGTCGGCACCGGTTCGCCCGAGCTGGAGAGTCAGCGGCAGGCGACGACGAGGGCGGCAGCGACGGCTTCGGGGCGGCGTACGTCGGCGGCTCTGGCGCCGCCGCAGCCCTGCTGGCAGAACGTCTCGTTCCGGAGGTACGGCCTGACCAGGTACGTCTCGATGGAGTTGCAGTACCCGGGTGACCGGAAGTACGAGTTGCGGGCACGCTCCGACTCGGTCGGCCCCTGGGAGCTGTTCACCCTCTGCCGCGACCCGTTCAGCGAGGTCACCACCATCCGGTCGCAGAGCAACCACAACTACGTGTCGGTCGAGGAGGCGTACCAGGGCACGATCTACGCGATGCTGCGCGCGCGGACGGGCGAGGTCAACCTCGGCCCCTGGGAGCTCTTCTACAGCGACATCGAACCTGGGCAGGGCTACTGCGGCCAGATCCGGGCGAACTCCAACGGGCTCTTCGTCGCGGCCGAGGAGGACTACGCGGGAACGTCGAAGGGCATGCTGCGGGCCCGCACCACAGCGGCACAGATCGGCACCTGGGAGACGTTCTGTTACTGAGGTGCGGTCGCCCTCGGCGAGCCGACGGCGCTGAGCGGGGTGACCAGCCGCAGGTCGTGGCTGGTCACCCCGCTCAGCCGCGGAACGTGCGGTCGAGCAGGTCGAACAGCGCGGCCCAGTGTCGGTCGGTGGCCCGCGCGTCGTACATCGGGGTGTCCGCCTGGGTGTAGCCGTGCCGGGCGCCCGGATAGACCTCGGAGCGGTAGGTGACGCCGGCCGCGTCCAGGGCCTTCTCCAGCGTCTCGATCTGTTCGGCGGTCATCGACGGATCCTGGTCGGCGTGGCCGAAGTACAGCTCGCCGGTCACCGCGCCGACGCCCAGGTGCGGGCTGTCCGGGGCGTCGGTGACCACCCGCCCGGCGTGGAACGCGGCCACGGCGGCGATCCGGTCCGGGTGGGCCTCGATCGCGCGCAGCGCGTTCGTGCCGCCCATGCAGTAGCCGGTGATCGCCGCCGGTCCGGGCGCGACGTCCGGCTGGGCGGCGAGGAAGTCGAGGTAGGCCGCGGTGTCCCGGGCCAGGGCGTCCGGCGTCAGGGCGGCCATCATCGGCCCGAGCCGCTCGAACAGCTCGCCGCGGCGGCTGTCGTCGGCGAGCGCGGAGACGTCGACCAGCGGGGAGCGGGCCGAGCGGTGGAACAGGTTGGGCGCCAGCACGACGTAGCCGCGGGCGGCGATCGTCGCGGCCATCTCGGCAATCCGGGGTCGCAGCCCGAACGCGTCCACGAAGAGCAGGACGCCCGGGAACGGCCCGCCGGAGTCCGGTCGGGCCAGGTAGGCGTCCGCCGTCCCGTCGGCGGTGGGCACGTCCACGTTCGTCGGCTGCACTGTCCGGACCTCCTCGCTGCGGGTTCCGCGACGCACGCTACTCCCGGTCCCGGCCGGCGGCACCTCGGGTCTTCCGGTCCCGGCGGTGCTCGGGCATCCTGGATCGATGGGAGAGGTGCGACCGATGCCCGGCTTCGGTGACCTGTTCACCGACCTGCGCGGCGAGGACCGCACGCTGCGGGTCAGCTACCACCCCGACCGCGGCGCGGTGGTGCTGTCGCTCTGGAGCGGTCCGCGGTGCCGCGGCTCGTTCCGGCTGGCCGAGGCCGACGTGGAGCGGTTCCTCGCGCTGCTCAGCGCGATGCGGGACGACGCCGACCGGCGTACCGGCGGGACCGCGCCGGCGGTGGACGCGTCCACCGACCCGGCCGTGGCACGCACCGGTGAGATCACCGGTACGACCCGGCGGGTGGCCCTGCCGACCCTGCCCGCGCCCCGGGTCGCCTGACCGCCCCCGCCGTTTGCGGCGGGCGAGCGCGGGAATCCCGCTGTCCCGGCAGAGGGAGGCGGCGAGATGGACCAGGACCAGTTCATCGGCGCGGTGGCGAAGCGCTGCGGGACGTCCGCGGAGCAGGCCACCGCGGTCACCCGGGCGACGTTGACCACGCTGGCCGAGCGGATCGACGGTGGGGAGGCCCGTGACCTGGCCGACCGGCTCCCGGAGGCGCTGCGGGCGTACGCGTTCGGACCGGCCGAGGCCGCCGAGCCGTTCGGGCTGGACGTGTTCGTGCAGCGGGTCGCCGAGCGCGCGGACGTCGACGCGGACGCGGCCCGGGACGGGGTGACCGCGGTCCTCGACGTCCTGCGGGACGCGATCGACCCGACCGCCTACGCGCAGGCCGTGTCCCAGCTCCCCAACGAGTACGCCGAGGTGGCCGACCGGAGCGCGCCGTTCGTGCGGCGCCCGGCGTGACGGGGGCGCGATGAGCGAGGACGCGCTGCGCCGCCCGCCCGAGGCCGACGCGCAGGAACAGCGGCAGGACGAGACCCTGGTCGGCCCGCCGGACCGGGTCGGGGACGCGGTGCCCGAGGCGACCGAGGCGGACCTGGCCGAGCAGGGCGTCCTGCGCCCGCCGAGCGACCGCGCCGGCCTGGGCGAGTCGGTGCGCGACGACCTCACCACGGCCGACGCGGTGGAGCAGAACCAGGAGATCCCGCTGCCCGACGAGGAGCGCTGGGCCTGACCGTCAGAGGTCCGGGCTGTCCGCCGCCGCCATCAGCCGCAGCGCGTTCGGGTCCAGCCCGATGCGCACCGGCGTCTGCCCGTACGGTTCGCCGTCGACCTCGATCCGGGCCGGCCGGTCGGTCTCCAGCCAGAGCTGGCGGACGGCGAGGAACGGCTCGTCGCCGAGCGTGCGGCGGTGGCCTGCGGCGGCGTTGCGCGCCGTCTCGCGCAGCAGCCCGCGGCGGCTCGGCCCACCCACCGGGTACGCGACCAGGAGCCGGTCGTCGGCGTTGGCGTCGGCGGTGATCGGCCGGCCGGCGTGGAATCCGCCGTTGGCCACGTACACCTGGTGGGTGCGGAACGTGTGATCGCGTCCCTCGGCGCGGACGGTCACGCGCAGCGGCCGGTGCCGGGCCAGCAGCCCCAGCGCGGTCAGCGGGTAGGCGAGCCGACCGACGGCGCGCTTGAGCCGGGGCGGCGCGGCCAGCATGATGTCGGCCGACAGTCCGATCCCGACGTGGTTGGTGAACCGGGTGTCGCCGATCAGGCCCAGGTCGACGTCGATCACCTTGCCGTCGGTGAGCACGCCGACCGCCGCGTCCAGATCGAGCGGGACGCCTACGGTGCGGGCGAAGTTGTTGGTGGTGCCCAGTGGCAGCAGGCCCAGCGCGACGTCGCGGTGGGCGAGCAGTCGCGCCGCCGCGCCGACCGTGCCGTCCCCGCCGCCGGCGACCAGCAGGTCCGGGCCGAGGTCGACGGCCTCGGCGAGCACCCGGTCCAGGTCGCCCGGCCGGTCCACCGGGTACGCGCCGAGCAGCTCGAAACCGGCCGCGCGCAGCCGCGCGTGGACCCCGGCGTAGAGCCGGCGGCCCCGGCGCGAGTGGGCGTTGACGACCAGTGCGGCCCGCCGTCGTTCCCGGATCGCCGTGGACAGTTCCTGCTTGGTGCGCACGGTTGCGACCCTATCCGGCGGTCGCCGCCGGGGACCGGCGCCGGGCCCGACCCGGATCGGCGACTCAGGACGGTGCGCCCGCGCGGGAGAGTTCGTCGAGGTGCGCGGCGAGCAGGTCCCGGATCCGGTGCGGCGGCATCCGGTCGGGGTGCAGCAGCGCGTGCAGCGTCAGTCCGTCGAGCAGGGCGTGCAGCCGGGCGGTCGCCGCCTCGTCGGCCGGCTGCACGCCGGTGAGCACCGAGACGGCCAGCTCGGCGGCGCGGCGGACGCCCTCGTCGGCCTCGGTCATCCGCTCCCGGGCGGCGGGGTCGACCTGGGCGCGCGCGGCGAGCAGGAGCCATACCTCGGCCTCCCGCACCCGCTGCCGGTCCAGCGGCAGCAGTTCCTCCAGCATCCGTTGGACGACCTCCCGCGACGGGCCGGTGCGGGCCTCGGCGGTGAACCGTCCGGCCGCCTCGGCCATCACGTGTTCCATGGCGAAGACCAGCAGCTCGGTCTGGGTGGCGAAGTAGTGCCGCAGGGCGCTGGGAGACCAGCCGGCCTCGGCGGCGATGCTGCGGACGGTGGCCGCGCCGACGCCGTCGCGGTAGACGACCCGCCACATCGCCGCGGCCAGCTCGGCACGGCGGGCGTCGTGGTCGACGATCTTGGGCACGGGCCCTCCGGTGGGTCGGTGGACGGCGGTTGCTACGGTTGTCGCACAGCGTACTAAAACAGGGAGGGCCCATGCTGGTCGGAGTGATCGTCGCCTGCGAGGTGGCGTTCTGGGTGGTCCTGGCCGCCGGGCTGGTCGCCCGCTACCCGCTGCGCCGGCCCCGCCTCGGCGCCGCCCTGCTCCTCGCGGTGCCCGCGGTCGACCTGGTGCTGCTGGCCGCCACGATGATCGACCTGCGGCGCGGGGGCACCGCCACGTTCGCGCACGGCCTCGCCGCCGCGTACCTCGGCTTCTCGGTGGCCTTCGGGCACAGCATGGTGCGCTGGGCCGACCAGCGCTTCGCCCACCGGTTCGCCGGTGGGCCGCCGCCGCGCCGGGCCCCGCGCTACGGGACGGCCCGGGCCCGGCACGAGTGGCGCGAGTGGGGCAAGGGCATGCTCGGCTGGGCGGTCGCCTGCGCCGTGCTCCTGGGCGGCATCGCGCTCGTCGGCGACGCCGAGCGTACCGAGGAACTCTGGGCGTGGGCCGGGCGGCTCACCCTGGCCATGGCCGCCTGGCTGGTGTTCTGGCCGGTGGCGTACACGGTGTTCCCCAAGCGGGCGCCGCGCGGCACCTGAGCCTCACCCCGTGCCGCCGGCGGGCGGGCCGGCGAGCCGGTCCACGCCGGCGGCGGTCACCAGCAGCGTCGCCAGCACCGCCAGCGCCGCGGCCGGGGGCAGCACCACCCCGAGCGGGGTGGACAGCACGGTGGCCCCGGTGACCGCGAGCCGCGCCGGCCCGACGGCCTGTCCGGTGAGGCGGCGGAAGAGCAGCCGCCCGGCCAGGTACACCGCCGCGCCGCCGTACAGGGAAACGGCCCCGGGCCAGGTCAGCCGCGATCCGGGTTCGGCCCCGGCGACGTGCGCCAGCACCTGTTCGACGCCGAGCGCCAGGTAGATGACGCCGGCCACCAGCAGCAGGTGGGTCTGGCTGTAGGCGTCGGCGGCGATCCGGTCCCGCCGGTCCGCCGGCGCCGCGGCGAGCGCGCGGGTCGCCGCCGGGGCGGTCCGGTGGAAGTAGAGCCACCAGAGGCCGACGGTGATCACGAAGCCGACCAGTGCCACGCCCAGCACCGGCAGCTCGGTCGCCGCCGCGCCGGCCCCCACGCCCGCGGCGGCCACCGACTCCCCCAGCGCGATGATCAGCACCAGGCCGTGCCGCTCGGCGAGGTGCGTCGGGCTGCGCAGCGGCCAACTGCCCCGGCGGGCGTAGGACAGGCGCTGCCCGGCCACCTCGACGACGAACCCCAGCACCCACAGGGCGGCGTGCGCCGCGCCCTCCAGCAGCGCGCCGACCAGCAGCGGTACCCATCCGGCGACGCTGGACAGGGCGAAGAACCGGATCCGCGCCCGCAGCGCCGGGTCGCCGGCCACCGCCCAGTGGAACAGCGCCAGGTGCACCGCCCGCAGCAGCACGTAGGCGAGCGCGACGACCAGCGGCCCGTCCAGACCCGGGCCGGACGTCCAGGCCTGCGGCATGACCAGCGCGGCCAGGAACAGCGCGGCCATCGCGACCAGGAAGCCGCCGCGCACCACCCCGACGTCGGCCCGGGTGTGGTTGCCCAACCAGGTGTACGACGACCAGGCCAACCAGAGCAGCACGAGCAGGAGCAGCCCCTGCGCCATGCCGGCCGGCTCCGGATGCGGCCCGACCAGGGCCATGATCCGGGTGAGCGCGAAGACGAAGACCAGGTCGAAGAAGATCTCGAACGGGGTGACCCGCCGCTCGCCCGCCGCCGGCCGGGGCGGACGCGGTCGCCCGGGGCGGCGTCGCGTCCCGTCCGGCCCCACCGTCCACCC
>NZ_CADEAU010000209.1 GCF_902825405.1 Micromonospora maritima
GAGATCATGATGAGTGACTGGAGTTCAGACGTGTGCTCTTCCGATCTAGCGGGCGGCCGTGCCGGTGCCGGCCGGTCTGCCGCCGGCGCAGGCGGCGCTGCTGGGGTGCGCGGTCCTCACCGGCGTCGGCGCGGTCCGCAACACCGCCCGGGTGGCCGCCGGCGAGTCGGTCGCGGTGATCGGGCTCGGCGGAGTCGGCCTGGCCGTGCTCACCGCGGCCCGCCGGGCCGGCGCGGCACCGATCCTCGCGGTCGACGTGGTGGGGGCCAAACGGGAGCTGGCCATGGCCGCCGGCGCCACCGACTTCCTGCGCTCCGACGACACGCTCGGCAAGGAGGTCCGCGCGCGCACCGGCGGACGCGGGGTGGACCACGCCTTCGAGTGCGTCGGCCGGGCCGCCACCATCCGGGCCGCCTGGCGGGCCACCCGGCGCGGGGGAGCGGTGACCGTGGTCGGCATGGGCGCCAAGGACGACCTGCTCAGCCTGTCCGCGCTGGACATCTTCCACTCGGCGCGTACGCTGCGCTCCTCGGTCTACGGCTCGACCGAACCGGACCGCGAGGTGCCGGAGCTGGCCGCCGCGCTCGCCGCCGGCGACCTCGACCTGGCACCCCTGGTCAGCGGCACGGTGTCGCTGGCGGAGGCGCCCGCGGCGCTGGACCGGCTGGCCCGCGGCGAGGGCGCGCGCTGGGTGGTCACGTTCCCGGACTGACGTCCCCCCTGCACCAGGCCGGCGACGCGCACGCCGACGGACTCGACCTGCCGGAGCACGCCGCCGGCCGGTGACGGTGCCGCGCCACATGTCGACGGCCGCCGATCGGACCGGAGTCGCCCGGGCCCGGCCGACACCTATGGAGGACGGGCCCGTGCCGCCCCGGGGGAATGTGTGGCGCATCGACATGGCTCGACCACTTCGGCTCACCGTAGGTTTCCTGCACGCGACGGCCCTGTGACCCCGGTCACCGACCTGGTCGGGGCGTGTGGACCTGCGGAGGGTGAGGCGATGGCCGGGCAAGCGATCCTGTCGGCCCGAGGGCTGACCCGGGACTTCCGGGGCTTCCGGGCCGTCGATCGCGTCGACCTCGACGTGGCGCCGGAGACCGTGCATGCCCTCGTCGGCCCGAACGGCGCCGGCAAGACCACCCTGTTCAACCTGCTCACCGGCTTCCTGCCGCCCAGCGGCGGGCGCATCGAGCTGGCCGGCCGGGACGTCACCGGGCTGCCCCCGGAGCGGGTGGCCCGGCTCGGCGTGGCCCGCTCGTTCCAGATCACCAGCCTCTTCCCGCAACTCGGCGCGCGGGAGCACGTCGAGCTGGCCCTCCAGGCGTCGAGCGGGCTGGGCTGGCGGTTCTGGCGGTCGGCGAAGCTGATGCGCCGCTATCGGGACCGCGCCGACGAACTGCTGGCCATGGTCGGCCTGGCCGACCTCGCCGAGGCGCCGGCGGAGGCGCTCGCGTACGGGCGCAAGCGGGCCCTGGAGCTGGCCATCGCGCTCGCCCTCGACCCGAAGGTGCTGCTGCTGGACGAGCCGACCGCCGGGATGGGCCTGGAGGACGTCGACCGCACCGTCGACCTGATCGCCACCGTCCGCCGGGGACGGACCGTGGTCATGGTCGAACACAACATGAGCGTGGTGGGCCGGCTCGCCGACACGGTCACCGTCCTGCAGGCCGGCAAGGTACTGGTCGAGGGGCCGTACGAGCAGGTCCGCGCCGACGAGCGGGTCATCACCGCCTACCTGGGAGCCGCGGATGCTGCGCATTGAGAACCTCTCCGCCGCCTACGGCGAGGCCCAGGTGCTGCGGGAGGTGAGCCTGGAGGTGGCCGCCGGCGAGGTGGTCACCCTGGTCGGGCGCAACGGCGCCGGCAAGTCCACGCTGCTGCGGTGCGTGATGGGACTGCACCCCGAACAGCGGGGCACGGTGCGCCTCGACGGCCGGGACATCAGCCGGCTGCCGGCGTACAAGCGGGCGCGGGCCGGGCTCGGCTGGGTCCCCGACGACCGGGGCGCGTACGCCACGCTCACGGTCACCGAGAACCTGACCCTGCCGCCCCGGGTCGGCCCCGACCCGTGGCCGCTGTCGCGGGTGTACGAGGCGTTCCCCGCCCTGTACGCCCGGCGCGACTCGGCCGCGACCATGCTCTCCGGCGGCGAGCAGCAGATGCTCGCGCTGGCCCGGGTGCTGCGCATGGGCGCCCGGCTGCTGCTCTGCGACGAGCCCACCGAAGGGCTGTCGCCGCTGCTCGTGCAGCAGGTCGGTGACCTGCTGCGGGAGGCCAAGAAGCACGGCGTGACCGTGCTCCTGGTGGAACAGAACCTGCACTTCGCCACCGGCGTCGCCGACCGGCACTACCTGCTGGCCGAGGGACGGATCGCGGAGGCGATGGAGAACGCCGAGGTGCGCTCGCGGGAACGCGAGCTGCTGGCGTACCTCGGCATCTGAATTCCGACGGCTGACCCGCGCGAACCGCGCGGTACGAAGGGGATGGACATGCGTAGGAGCGTGGGTGTGGCCGCCGCCTCGGCGGCGGCGCTGCTGGTGGCCGGCTGCGGCGGCGGTGGCCCGCAGTCCGGCGGCGACTCGAAGCTGACCGGCGACAAGATCGTGCTGGGAGTGCTCAACGACCAGTCGGGCGCCTACTCGGAGCTGTCCGGGCGCAACTCGGTCAAGGCCGTGGAGATGGCCATCGCCGACTTCAAGGCCAAGCACGGCGACGACGCGGTCACCAAGGACATCACCGTGGAGACCGCCGACCACCAGAACAAGCCGGACGTGGCCAACAGCAAGGCCCAGGAGATGATCGACCGCAAGGGCGTCGACGCCATCCTGGACGTGCCGACCTCCTCGGCCGCGCTGAAGGTCGCCGACGTGGCCAAGGAGAAGAAGAAGCTCTACTTCAACATCGGCGCGGCGACCACCGACCTGACCGGCAAGAGCTGCAACAAGTACACGTTCCACTACGCGTACGACACGTACATGCTGGCCCACGGCACCGGCACGGTGACCACCGAGCAGGTCGGCAAGAACTGGTACATCCTCTACCCGAACTACGCGTTCGGGCAGGACATGGAGAAGAGCTTCAGCGCCGCCATCGGCGCGGCCGGCGGGCAGGTCGTCGGCAAGGACGGCGCCCCGTTCCCGAACACCAGCGGGGACTACTCGTCGTTCCTGCTCAAGGCGCCGACGCTGAACCCGAAGCCGCAGGTGCTGGGCACCATGCAGGCCGGCGCGGAGCTGGTCAACGTGGTCAAGCAGTACAACGAGTTCAAGCTGCGGGACAAGGGCGTCGGGCTGGCCGTCGGCCTGATGTTCATCACCGACATCCACTCGCTCACCCCGGCCGCGCTGGCCGGCACCACCTACACCGACGCCTGGTACTGGAACTTCGACAGGCAGAACCGGGAGTGGGCGGACCGGTTCCAGTCCGAGACCGGCACCCGGCCGTCGTTCGCGCACGCCGCGAACTACTCCGCCGCCATGCAGTACCTGGAGGCGGTGCAGGCCGCCGGCACCGACGACGCCGACGCCGTGGTCAAGCAGCTGGAGGGCAAGGAGGTCAACGACCTCTTCCTGCGCAACGGCAAGATCCGCGCGGAGGACCACCGGGTCGTGCACGACGCGTACCTGGCCCAGGTGAAGCCGCAGGCCGAGGTCACGGAGCCGTGGGACTACGTGAAGATCCTCAAGACCATCCCGGCGGCGGAGGCGTTCCGCGCGCCGTCGGCGGACTGCAAGCTCTGACATGTCCGGGTTCCTGCAGAACACGTTCAACGGGCTGGTGGGCGGGGCGTTCTACGCCCTGCTCGCCCTCGGGCTCGCGGTCATCTTCGGCATGCTCCGGGTGGTGAACTTCGCCCACGGCGCGTTCTACATGCTCGGCGCGTTCGGGGCGTACGTGCTGCTCGCCGAGGCGGGCGTGCCGTTCTGGGCCGCGTTGGTGATCATGCCGCTGGCGCTGGGCCTGCTCGGCATGGTGCTGGAGCGGGCGGTGATCCACCGGCTCACCCGGCTCGACCCGCTCTACAACTTCCTGCTCACCTTCGGCCTGACGCTGATCCTGCAGGACCTGGTCAAGTCCCGGTACGGCGTGCAGTCCAGCCCGTACGCCACGCCCGACGAACTGAGCGGGACCGTCGACTTCGGGCTCTTCGACTTCCCGACGTACCGGGTGTTCATCCTCGCCTTCACCGTGCTGTTGTGCGGGGCGGTCTGGTGGGTGCTCGGGCGGACCCGGATCGGCATGGTGGTCCGGGCCGCCACCGAGCGGCCGGAGCTGACCCGGGCGTTCGGCATCGACGTGGGGAAGTGGGTCACCCCGGTGTTCGGCTTCGGTATCGCCCTCGCCGGGCTGGCCGGGGTGCTCGCCGCCCCGATGCGGGCGGTCAACCCGCTGATGGGCGCGGACCTGATCATCGTGGTCTTCGCGGTGGTGGTGATCGGCGGCCTCGGCTCGATCTTCGGCTCGGTCGCCGCCGGCTTCGGCATCGGCCTGATCCAGGCGTGGGGCGAGGCGTACCTGTCGGACTACCCGCTCGTGTCGCAGACCGTCGTGTTCGTGGTGATGGCCGTCGTGCTGCTCTGGCGGCCGGCCGGCCTGTTCGGTCGAGAGGAGGCACCGGCATGACCGAACGCACCGAGCTACGCGAGGGCCGTGAGGGCATGCCCGGTCAGCACGGCATGACAAGTGCGGTGGACACCCCCGTCGAGAAGCCGGCCCCGCGCTCCGGTCTGCTCGCCGTGGCCCGGGCGCCCGGTTGGGTCCGGTACGCGCTGCTGGCCGCGGGCCTGCTGGTCGCGCTCTGGCTGCCGAACGGGCTCTACCCGGCGGTCGCGGTGGACATCCTGTGCTGGGCGCTGTTCGCCGTCTCGGTGGACCTGCTGCTCGGCTTCACCGGCTTGATGTCGTTCGGGCACGCCGCGTTCTGGGGCACCTCGGCGTACCTCACCGGGCTGGTCGCGATCCACGCCGGCCTGCCGTTCCCGGCCGCGGTGCTGGCCGGGGCGCTCGGCGCGGCGCTGCTCGCGCTGCCGATCGGCTACCTGGCGGTGAAGCGCACCGGGATCTACTTCGCCATGGTCACGCTGGCCTTCGCGCAGATGGTCTACTACGTGGCCAACGAGTGGCGCTCGGTCACCCAGGGCGAGAACGGCCTGCAGGGCGTGCCGCGCGCGTTCTTCGGCGCCGACCTCACCGACGACTACTACTTCTACTACGCCATCCTGCCGATCGTGCTGCTCGGCCTGTTCGCCGCCTGGCGGATCGTGCACTCGCCGTTCGGCCGGGTGCTGGTGGGCATCCGGGACAACCCGGCCCGGGCCCGCGCGCTGGGCTACCCGGTGCACCGCTACAAGCTGACCGCGTTCGTGCTCTCCGGCTTCCTGGCCGGGCTCGGCGGCGGGCTCTTCGCGGTCGGCCACCGGTTCGTCTCGCTGGACGTGCTGCACTGGACCACCTCCGGCAAGGCGGTCATCGTGGTGGTGCTCGGCGGCATCGGCACGCTGTGGGGCGGGGTGCTCGGCGCGGCCCTGGTGGTCCGACTGGAGGACTGGCTGTCGTTCTCCGGGTTCGAGGCCATCGGGCTGGTCACCGGCGGCATCTTCGTCCTCGTCGTGCTGCTGTTCCGCCGCGGCGTCTGGGGCACCGTCGCCCACCTGGCCCGGCGCCGGGCGGCGATGCGCCGGGACCGGTCCGGCTGACCCGGCGTACGCGGGCGGCGCGGCGACGAGGGGTGGCGCTCCGGCGCCCCCCACGTCGCGGCGCCTCCGGCTAGACTCCCTCGCGCCATGATCATCTCGCGTCTCCGCCGCGTAGTCCGCACGAATCCCGCCGACCGGCCGGAACCGCCCCGGCTCACCCTGCCGAACTGGATGCTCCTGCCGGGCCTGGTGGCGTTGGCCGCCTCGCTCGCGGCGTACGCCGTGTTCCTCGACCACGACCCGCTCCGCGGCACCGACCTGACGATGTACCTCGGTGCCGCGCGGGCCTTCCTGGACGGTGAGCCGGTCTACCGGCTCGGCTACACCACGCTGAACCTGCCCTACACCTACCCGCCGGTCACCCTGCCGTTCCTGACCCCGCTGACCCTGCTCGACGACCGCGCCGCGCTGTACGTCTGGACGGCTGCGGGCCTGCTGGCGATGCTCGCCGTGCTGTGGTTCACCCTCCGGATGCTCGGATACGACGGCGCCCGCGGTCGGCTGGGCCTGGCCGCCGCGGTGCTCGCCGTGCTGGTGTGGACCGAGCCGTTGCACCGCAACCTCTACCTCGGCCAGATCAACATCTTCGTCCTGCTCCTGGTGGTGGCGGACCTGGCCCGGCCCGACCGCAGCCGGTTCAAGGGCGTCGGCGTCGGCCTGGCCACCACGGTGAAGCTGCTGCCCGGCCTGTTCGTGGTCTACCTGCTGTTGACCCGCCGGATTCGCGCCGCCGTCGTGGCCGGGGCGACCTTCGCCGGCTTCACCGTGCTGGGCGCGGTGGTCCAGCCGCGTAGTTCGTACGACTACTGGATCGGCGGGCGGGCGTTCGACTCCTCCCGGCCGCTGGCGACCTCCGGTCCGCGCTACGTGGGCAACCAGTCCCTGCAGGGATTCGTGTCCCGCCTCCTCGGCAGCGACGAGTTGAACAGCCGCCCGTGGGCGCTGTCCGTGGTGATCGCCGCGGCGGCCGGTCTCGGCCTCGCGGTCGCGTTGCACCGGCTGGGGGAGGAGGCCACGGCGATGGTGGTGGTCGGCTTCACCACCCTGGTCGTCTCGCCGGTGAGCTGGTCGCACTACTGGCTCTGGATCGGCCCGATGGCGCTGGTGCTGCTCGACCTGTCGCGTCGCGCGCGGGGTGCGGCCCGGTTGCCGGCCGGCGCTCTCGCGGTGGCGGCCGTGCTGCCGTTCCTGCTGTGGCCCGGGCGGGCCAGCACCGGCGAGACGGTCCCGCGGGGCCTGATCTGGAAGGCGGCCCACCTGGAGGGCACGGCCAAGACGCTGGCGGCCGACTCCTACGTCGGCACGGTGCTCGTCCTGTTCGGGCTCGCCCTGCTGTGGCTGCTCCACCGGTGGCTCACCACGGTCCGCCCCGGCCGGGACGCCGCGCCGGACCCCGCGTCGGTGTGAGCCACCCCACCGGCACGGCCTGGCTAGACGGGGGTGAGGCGGAAGACCGGCCAGCCGATCTCGGTACGCCAGTCGGCGGCGGCATCGGTGTCACGCGGGCCGACCAGGTAGGTCTCGCGGATCGGCCCGTCGACGACCAGCGCGTGGGCGACCACCCAGGCGCCGAGCCGCCCGTAGGTGACGTCGATGTCGTCGTGCGGCCCGGAGTGCACGGCGACGGCGAACTCCGCCGCCGGCAGGTCGACGACCTCGATCCGCCCGGCCGGGCGGGGATGACGGACCGGCCGGTAGACGGTCACGGCGCCGGCGCCGTCGGTGAACAGCTCGTTGGCGTACTGGCCGCCGGGTGGTCCGGTGCGGTCGCCCACCGGGTACGCCGCGTCCAGCTCCGCCATCGCGCCGTCGTACCAGGCGCCGGCCCGCGCCAACTCGACGTGTGCGCGCACGGCGGCGACGGCGAGCCCGGGGACGGCGCGCAGCTCGACCGGCAGGTCGTGGTCGTCGGGGCGCAGCAGCCGGCGCAGGGCGGTGACGGCCCCCCGGGTGCGGTCCAGCGTCTCCTCCAGGCGACGCAGGTGCCCGGCGATCAGGTCGGTGCGCCGGGCGGGGTCGTCGGTGGCGAGGATCGCCTTGACCTCGGCCAGTGGCACGTCCAGCTCGCGTAGACGGTGGATCACCTGCGCGGGCGGTACCTGGTTCGTAGAGTAGTAGCGGTAGCCGGTGAAGGGGTCCACGGTCTCCGGCTCCAACAGCCCGGCCTCGTGATAGCGACGCAACGTCCGCACGCTGAGGTGGGTGACCGTCGCGAACTCTCCGATCGTCATGCCCTTGCGCATGGCCCTCACTCTGCACCTTCCCCACGCGGGAGAGTCGACGACTTGACCCTCTCCCGCCGAGAGACCTCACGGTGGGCACATGGACGCAATCGACTGGAGTCGGGCGAGCGGGATCTCGCCCGACGACCTGCCCGTTCCGATCACGCAGTACCTCGTCGCGCACCAGGCCCGGGACGTCGACGCGGCGGTGGCGCGCTGCACCCCCGACGCGTCGGTGACCGACGAGGGCCACACCTACCGGGGACCCGAGCAGATCCGGGACTGGCTGTCCCGCTCGTCCGGCGAGTACACGTACACCACCGAACTCGTCGCCGCGGCCCGGGTCGACGACCGGCACTTCGACGCGGTCCACCACCTGGAAGGCGACTTCCCGGGCGGCGTCGCCGACCTGCACTTCCGGTTCACGCTCCGGGACGGGCTGATCGCCCGCCTGGTGATCGAGCCGTGACGGCCGGGGCTCGGCCGGCGAGAACGTGGTTCGTCACCGGCGGCAGCCCGGGCGGGTTCGGGATGGCCTTCGCCGAGGCCGCCCTCGAGGTCGGTGACCGGGTGGTGCTGACCGCGCGGCGGACCGAACGCGGTCACCGCGACCCTGGAGGACGCCCTGGCCGACATCCGTGCCGGTGAGACCCTCGCCCGGGGTGCCGACTTCCCGACCGGCTGACGCCGCCGAACGGTGACGTGTCGAGCCGGCCGCCGGTGTGAGCCGCCCCACCGGCACGGCGTGGACACCGCGTCGCGGCCGTACCGGTCAGCTCCGGGCGCATCCAGGCCGCCCCCTCCCGACGAACCCCTGGTAGTGACCGTCTACCGAGGGGTGCGTCCGGTGGTGACCGATCCGATCCCGGCCGATGTCGTCGAATCCGCCCGCAAGCAGTTCACGCTCGCGGCGGAGGACCTGGACGGCAACCGGGTCGCCGCGCTTGTCGTCGAGGCCGCGGGCCGGTGGGGGGTGGCGCCGGTGTGGGCGGGCGTCTGCGCGCCGATGCTGGCCGCGCTGCCCGGTCGCAGCGCCGCCGAGGTGGCCGTGGAGCACGCCTTCTCGGAGGGCCTGCGGTCCGGACTGGACGTGCTGCTGCGCGGGCCGGGGACGCCACCCCCGGCCGGCGGCATCCTGCTCGCCGGGGCGGAACAGGAGCTGCACTGCCTCGGGCTGCACGCGCTCGCCGCCGCCCTGCGCGAGGCGGGCCTGGG
>NZ_CADEAU010000210.1 GCF_902825405.1 Micromonospora maritima
CGCGCGGGCCGGCGGGTCGCGGTGCGGCAGGTCGGGCACCGCGCCACTGACCCGGGTGCCGGAGCCGCGGCGGGAGGTGAGCACGCCGTTGGCCCGCAGCAGCTCGTAGGCGCGGGTCACCACGGTGCGGGAGACACCGAGCTGGTGGGCCAGCTCCCGGCTGGGCGGCACCGGGTCACCGGCGCGCAGCCGGCCGGTCCGCACCGATCCGCTGATCTGGTCGCAGAGCTGCTGCTGCAACGGCACCGGGCTGTCCCGGTCCAGCACGACAAGCAGCTGCCCCCCACCCACCCGACCGCTCCCCCGACTCATCCCCCGCCCCGATCCTAGTCCGCCCCCCACCCCTCCTCTGGTCGATCATGAGGTTGGCGGCGGTGTCGATTTCGGTTCGTGCCGTCAACCTCATGACCGACGGGGTTCAGAGGGAGACCGGACGGCCGCCGAGGGTGACCGACAGGCGACCGTCGGGGGTGAAGGACCACGCCAGGGCACCGGAGTAGGTGGCGCAGCGGGAGCCGTTGGCGCCGGACCAGAACTGGTTGGAGCTGTCGACGTTGCCGACGGTCTTGTCGTTCGCGCCGCTGCCGGAGCGGCAGGAGGTGTTGCTCCGGAAGACCGAGGTGCCGGCGTCGAACGAGAAGTTGCGCTCGGTGTTGTCGATGCTCAGGTTGTTGGCGATCGTCATCGTGCCCGGGTTGCGGTTGTACGTGAAGCCGTGCTTGCCGTTGCGGTACGCGATGGTGCGCCGGACGGTGTGGTTCACCGCGATGTCCTCACCACCGAGCTTGAACCCGTTGCGGTCGCCGTTGCCGTTCTGGGTGCCGTTGCTCAGCGTGCCGTTGCCGTACGCGAGCGAGTCCTCGATGGTCACCGCTCCGATGGCCCCGGTGTCGGTCTTGGTGTAGAGGTCCCAGCCGTCGTCGATGTTGTGGTGGGAGACCGCGTACCGGAACACGTTGCCACCGCCGACGGTGAGCTTGGCGGCGAACCCGTCGGCGTCCTCGCCGTCGGAGTCGGCGTTGTCGTGCGACTCGACGCCGACCATCAGGTTGTCGGCCGGCCACTGGTCGCGGGGCGTGCCGGAGGCGATCCGGGACAGTTGCAGGCCGGTGTCCCGGTTGAAGCGGGTCACCGTCCGTTCGATGACGTTGTGGCTGCCGCCGACGAAGATGCCGTTGTCACCGGCGCGCTCGACGACGATCCCCCGGACGTGCCAGTAGGAGGCGTTCAGCGCCAGGCCCCGGTTCGCCGGGTCCTCGCTCATCGCCGAGAAGTTCAGGACCGGCGTCTCCCCCGGGTACGCGTACAGGTTCTTGCGCGCGGCGGCGGTGCCGTCGTTGCCGGCCGCGATCGTCACCGTCTGCGCCAGGTTGTAGGTGCCACCGCGCAGGTAGACGGTGCCGCCCGCGCCGACCCGGCTGATCGCCGCCGCGACCGTGGTGGGGTTGGCCTGGGTGCCGGGCGCGCCGGCGGTGCCGTTCGGCGCGGCGTACACGGCGCCGCTCGTCGGCGGCGGCGTGCCGGGCGGCGGGGTGGACGGCGGTGGCGTGGTGGGTGACGGGGTGCTCGGCGGGGTGCCGGTCGGTGGCGGGCCGGTGGTCGGGGTGACCCCACCGGTGCAGGTGACGCCGTCGACCGCGAACGCGGACGGAACCGGGTTGCTGCCGGTCCAGGCGCCGTTGAAGCCGAACGAGGTGGTCGCGTTGGTGCCGAGCGCGCCGTTGTAGCCGACGTTGGCGGCCCGGACCGAGGCGCCGCTCTGGCTGACGTCGGCGCTCCACGCCTGGCCGACGGTCTGCCCGGCGGTGAAGGACCAGGTGACGGCCCAGCCGTTGAGCGGGTCACCGAGGTTCGTCAGGTCGACGTTGGCGGTGAACCCGCCGGACCACTGGGCGGTGACCGTGTAGTCGACCCGGCAGCCGGCGGCTGCCTGGGCCGCGGTCGCGCCGATGGTCAGGCCGGACGCGGCGAGCGCCGCCGCCGCGGCCGCGGCGGTCCACAACGCCGTCCGGCGTCGTCGATCGATCATGGGGTCTCTCCTGCGGGTGGTGGCTCGTGCCCGCGCCGGAGCCGACACCGGTGCCCGTGCGGTGTCGGGGCGGGCCTGCTACCCGGACCGATCGCGCTTCCCGCGCAGTAAGCGCTTTCAGCAGCAGCCTACTGACCGACGTCGATGCGGTCAATCATCTCCGCCGGGCGCTGAACGATCTCGCCGCCGCGTCCGTATCCTCCGCCGACAGTGGACATCGTCCGGAACCGCGATGCCGGAGCGGGCACGAGCACGATTCCTGAGTCCTCACTTCGCACCGGGAGAGGTGACGCGGCGCGACCGCCGCGCGGCCCTCCCGGTCGACCAAAGGAGAGGTGCATGGCCAGGGGTATGCGCAACAACGCGGTCCTGAAACTCGGTGGGGTGGGCGCTCTCGCCGCGCTCCTGCTCGCCGGCGGGCTGCAACTGGCGTCCGCCGACGAGAACGGCCGCCCGGCCGCGTCGGCCGCCGCGCAGACCGTGAACTGCCCGACCGTACGCGACAAGCTGCCCCCGGTGCCCGCGGCGGCCGCCGCCGAGGTGGAGCGGGAGCTGGCCAACCTGGACCAGGAGATCGCCCGGCAGAACGAGCGCCTGGCCCGGCTCGCGGTCCGGCCCGAGGGCGGCCCGAACTTCGTCGACAACGCCATCCTCGGCCCGCTCGGGAACAAGCGCACCGCGGCCCTCGACCGCATCGAGATCGCCTTCAACCGGGTCGGCGCGGCCCGCCCGAACCTGGACGCGCTGGCCACCTGCGGCCTCAACGCACCCGGCGTGCCGAGCGCGGTCAACGGCAACGCCGGTGGTCAGAACGGCAACGCGGGTGGTCAGGACGGCAACGCCGCCGGCCAGAACGGTAACCCGGGCGGTCAGAACGGTGGCGCCGCGCCCGGTCCGGTCCGGACGGTGAACTGCCCCCGGGTCCAGCTGCCGGCCGTCCCGGCGGCGGCCGCGGCCCAGGTCCAGGCCGAGCTGGCCACGCTGGACAAGCAGATCGACGAGGCGAACGCCCGCCTGGCCCGGCTCGCGGTCCGGCCCGAGGGAGGGCCGAACTTCGTGAACAACGCCATCCTCGGCCCGCTCAGGGGCAAACGCACCGCGGCCCTCGACCGCATCGAGATCGCCTTCAACCGGGTCGGCGCGGCCCGCCCGAACCTGGACGCGCTGGCCACCTGCGGTCTGAACTGACGGCGGTACGGATCAGGTCGTGGCCCGGCGGCGCGCATTCCGCCGGGCCACGACCGGCCGTCACAGGGGGCCCAGCACGTCGGCCGGGTCGGCGTCCAGCACCAGCGTCTCCAGTACGGCGAGCAGTCGCCGCTCCTCGTACCGGAAGTGCGACTCCATGATCGCGGCCACCCCCTCCAGGTGGCGGCCCAGCTCCTCCGGCGGGGCGTCCCGGGTCACCGCGGCGCTCAACCCGGCGAGCAGGTGACCGATCATCGAGTGGTCCTGCCGCAGCTGGTGCAGCGTGTCCCGCAACTCCGGGTGCCGCTGTGCGAGCGCCGGGAACAGCTCCCGGTCCTCGCCCTCGTGGTGCGCGGTCAGCGCGGCACAGAACCCGTGACAGAACAGCAGCAGGTCCCGGGTCGCCGGTTCCGCCGGCGTGCCGTCGGCCAACGCCTGCCGCGTCAGCCGCAGCGCCCCGCGCAGCCGCTCGTGCACGGCGCGCATCTCGCGACTCCAGGCCACCAGCCTGGTCTGCTCGCCCTCACCCACGGGGAGAGGGCGAAGGGACGGCGATCGTCATCGTCGTGCTCCCTCCGGTCCGGCGCCTCCATGCCTGACACGGCCTGCCACCGACACGCGACGCTGCGCCGAGTCTAGGGCACGACGGGCGCGCGCCCGGCCCCGGACGGTCACCGGGGGCCGGGCGCGGATCCGTGGTCAGCGACTCCCGTCCGACCGGGCCGGCGCCGACGCGGTGCCGCCCCGGGTGGTCACCAGGCTCCATCCGATGGAGACGGCGAGGGTGGCGACGATGACGCCCAGGGTCAACGGGATCGGCAGCTTGCCGACCGGGGTCTCGGAGAGGATCAGCTTCACGCCGGCGAAGGCGAGCAGGAACGCCAGGCCGTAGTGCAGGTGCACGAAGCGGCGCAGCAGGCCGGCCAGGCAGAAGTAGAGGCTGCGCAGGCCGAGCACGGCGAAGGCGTTGGCGGTCCAGACGATGAACGTGCTGGTGGTGATCGCCAGGATCGCGGCGACGGAGTCGATCGCGAAGATCAGGTCGGTGGCCTCGACCGCGACGAGGACCACGAAGAGCAGGGTGGCGACGCGCCTGCCGTCGACGCGGGCGAAGAACCTGTCGCCGTGGTAGCGCGGGTCGGTGGGGACGACGCGGCGGACCAGGCGGACGACGAGGTTGCGCTCGGGGTGCATCTCGGCGTCGTGCCGGAAGGCCATCTTCCAGCCGGTCCAGACCAGGAACAGGCCGAACACGTAGGCGGTCCAGAAGAACGTCTCCAGCAGCTCGGCCCCGACGAAGATGAACGCCAGCCGGAACAGCAGCGCGCCGATGACGCCCCAGAACAGCACCTTGTGCTGGAACGCGGGCGGGACCGCGAAGTAGGTGAAGATCAGGGCGAAGACGAAGACGTTGTCCACCGACAGCGCCTTCTCGATCAGGTAGCCGGCGTAGTAGGCGCCGGCCACCTCCTGGCCCTGCCAGAGCCACAGCACGGCACCGAACGCCAGGCCGGCGGCGATCCAGACCGCCGACCAGACGGCCGCCTCACGGAAGCCGATGACGTGGTTGTCGCGGTGCAGGAACAGGTCGACCGCCAGCATCACGGCGATCGCCGCGGTCAGGGCCAACCAGGCCCACAGGGGTACGGACACGCGCAGCGCTCCCTCCGACCGGGCCGGCGGGTGCCGGCGAACGGGTCGAAGGTCTCCCCGGACCGCCCTCGCGGGTGGCCCGCGCGGCCGGGACCCGGGGCCGGGTCCGTACTGACGGTCGCGCGTCCGGTGGCGGGTACTCCCCCTCGAACTACGCTCGATTATTCACGAAGCACAGTTCGTATGTCAATCTCCCTCAGAAGCGGTCCCGGGTGCCGAGCAGGGCGTGGTGGACGGCTCGGCGCCACGGCGCCAGCTCGCGGTCGAGGTCGGCCCAACGGCTCTCGTCCACGTGCAGCGTCCCGTCGACCCGGGGAAGGGTCTCGACCAACCGCATGCGCTGGTCCTCGCCGGGGTGGGTGCTCCACAGGTCGGTGCCGCGCCGGGACATCTGGCGGGCCAGCGGCAGTTTCGGCGCCAGGTGTTCCCGCAGCTCGGCCGCCATCGCGTCGAGCTGCTCGCCGTCGATCCGGGGCGCCAGGTGCCACAGCTCGGACCAGACCCGGTCGGCCAGCAGGACGACCTCGCAGGACCGGAGGAACGCGTCCGTCCCCGCCACCCGGCGCGCCATCAGGTCCGCCCGGTACTCGGCCCGCCGGCTGTCCGGCATCGCGACGCTGTCCACGAGCAGTTGCGCGGTGGCGCCGAGGACGTTCACCAGCCCCAGGAACGCGTGCACCACGAGCGAGAGCAGGGCAACCAGGCCACCACCGTGCACGGCCACGGAGTCGGCGCCGTGCACCGCGCGCAGCCACGGGTTCCGCCCGCCGGTGGCCGCCACCGCCCGAGCGCCGAAGGTGCGCGCCAGCAGCGTCCGACGTACCCGGCGTGGATCCCCGTTGGCGAGGTGCCCCAGCTCGTGGGCCAGGAGCGCCACCCGGGCGGGACGGGGCAGCATCACCCACAGGGGAACGCCGATGACGAGCACCGACCGCTGTCGCCAGCCCAGCCGGGCCACCCCCGCGTTGATGCTCAGGTCGGCGCAGATCACGTCCGGAACCGGGGTGCCCGCCGCCCGGGCCACGTCGCCCACCAGGCGGTGCAGCTGCGGCGCGTCCCGCTCGCTGAGCACGCCCGTGCGGGGCACCCGCCCGAAGGCGGGCTTCACGAGCAGCAGCACGAGCACGGCGGGGAGCGCGAACGCCACCCGCACGCCGGCGGGCAGACCACTGGCCAGGAGAAGCCAGCCGAGGTAGCCGACCGCGACCGCCCCGACCAACCCCAGCGCCACCGAGACCGCCGACAGCCATACCTCACCGGTGGACGTCCCGGCCGGGCCGGCGTCGGGATCCGCCGCCAGCTCCGCGCGGGTCGCCCGGTCGATCCGCAGGCCGCGCCGGAACCCCCATCGCCCGACCAGCTTCGTGCCCCGCCACGGGGCCAGCGCGGGGTCGTACTCGTCCAGGTTCCACAGGCACCCGGGGCACCAGGACGCACTCTCGGGCGCCGCCGAGACCAGTTCGTGGCCGCAGCCGGCGCACCTGCCCGGCGGCATGATCGTCGTTGACACGAGGCAGGAGTGTAGGGCGCGACGGCCGATCGCGGCGGCCCCGGTGATGCCGGGTCCGGCACCACCGCACCGGCGCGGTCCCGGTGACGACCACTACCGGAGGCGGTGCCCCTCCGGCGTCGGGTGCAGCCTGCCGTCGCGCATCTCGACCGTGCGGTCCACGGCGGCGAGGTGGTCCCGGTCGTGGGTGACCAGGACGGTGGCGGTGCCCCGCTCGCGGGTGAGCCGGGCGATCAGGTCGACGACGGTGGCGCCCCGCTCGTGGTCGAGCGCGCTCGTCGGCTCGTCGACCAGCAGCACCACCGGGTCGTTCACCAGCGCGCGGGCGATGGTGACCCGTTGACGCTGACCGCCGGAGAGCTGGTGGGGCCGCCGTCGCGCCTGGGCGCCGAGACCGACCGCGTCGAGCAGGTCGGCCGCCCGTTGTCGGACCTGGGCCGGTGACCGTCCGTCCAGCGTGGCCATGACCTGGAGCTGCTCGGCGGCGGTCAGCGAGGGCAGCAGGTTCGGCTGCTGGAACACGATGCCGATCCGGCGTCGGCGCAGCGCGGCGAGCGCGCCCCGGGTCAGGCCGGTGGTGTCGACACCGTCGACGGTGACGATGCCGGCGTCCGGGGTGACGAGGGTGGCGGCGACCGCCAGCAGGCTCGACTTGCCGGAGCCGGAGGGTCCGACCACGGCGGTGAGGCTCCCCCTCGGCACCGACAGGGTGACGCGGTCGAGCGCGGTCAGCCGGCTGTCCCCGTCCGGATAGGTGAGGGCGACGTCGGTCAGGTCGAGGCTCACCGGGCGCTCCCCAGGGCGGTCAGCGGGTCGACGGAGGTGATGCGACGCACCGCCAGGGCGGCCCCGGCCGTGCCGAGCAGCACCAGCACCGCGGCCGGGAGCACGACGGTGGACGCGGTCAGCACGAACGGCACGTCCGAGCCGGAGAGGGCGACGCCGAGCCCGGCGGCGACGGCGGTGCCCACGACGGTGCCGCCGACCAGCAGGATCCCGACCTGGCCGAGCGCGTCGACGAGCAGCGTGGTGGTGGAGGCGCCGAGCGCCTTGAGGACCGCGACGTCACCGCTGCGCTGGATCGTCCAGATCGTGAAGAAGGCGCCGACGACCAGGGCGGAGATGGCGAACAGGAAACCGCGCATGAGTTGCAGCGACCCGTTCTCCGAGCGGTAGGAGCCGATCGCGGTCACCGAGTCGGCGGTGGTCACGGTCCGGGTGCCGGCGTCCCGGTCGGTGGCGGCCACGTCCACCCCGGGGCCGGTGCGCAACGCGATCACGGTGGCCGCGCCCGGCCCGGCGGACGTGGTGCGCCGCCACGAGTCGAGGCTGGTCCACACCACCGGGGTGTGGCTGAAGGAGGCGTCCCCGCGTACCGCCGCGACCGTCAGCTCCCGCCCGGCCAGGGTGAGGCGGTCACCGACCCGCAGGCCCAGGTCGGCGGCGGCCGAGGTGGTGAGCACCGCCGTGGCGTCGTCGAGGTCGGCGCCGGGCGGGCCGAGGTGCGAGCCGGGCCGGACACCGAAGACGGACACCGCGACGCCACGTCCGCCGGCGGTCGCCCGCGTGGTGCTGATGCCGAGCGGCTCGGCGGCGGTCACGCCCGGCGCGGCGGCCCACTGCCGCCACTGCCGTTCGGTGACGGTCGAGTCCACGTACGACGCCTCGGCGCCCCCGAAGGCGATCCGGTCGGCGGGCAGCCCGGTGATCGCGGAGGTGTTCTGCCGGTCCAAGCCGGCGGTCAGCCCGGACAGCAGGCCGACCAGCAGCGTGATCAGCACGATGACGGTCCCCATCAGGGCGAAGCGCCCCTTGGCGAATCTCAGGTCTCTCCAGGCGACGAACACGGCTCGGGGTGTCCCTTCCGGTGACGGATGCGGTCGCCCTCCACGGTCGCCGTCCGCCGGGCGGCCGACATCCGGCGAGGGACGTCATCTGCCGGGCGGAACGGCGGCGTACCGGTTACGACCTTCGACAGAGGCCCGCCGACCTGCCGTTCCTCTAGGCTGGGGAGGCCGTGACCACCGCCCTTCCCGCCCTGACGCCGACCGCCCGCGTGCTGGCCTGGTGCCTGCACCTGCTCGTGGCGGGCCTGTTCGCCCTCGCCGGGCTGCGGGCCGTCGCCACCGGCGGCCCGCACGCGGCGGCCGTCATCGCGGTCGCGGCGGCGGGACTGCTGGCGTACGCGGGCGGGGCCCTCCTGCCCGGGGTCCGCCGCTCGCGTCGGATCGCCGGATGGTGGCTGGCGGCGGTGACCGCGCTCTGGCTGGCGTTGACCGCGTTGACCGTCGACGGGCTCTGGGTCGCGTTCCCGCTGTACGTCCTCCAGCTGCACCTGCTCCCCCGTCGCGCCGGTGCGGTCGCGGTCGGCGTCACCGCCGTGGCGGCGATCGCGGCGTTCGCCGCCCACCGGGAGGCGGTCACCGTGCCGGGGGTGGTCGGGCCGGCGCTCGGCGCCGCCGTCGCGGTCGCCGTGGTCCGCGGCTACCAGGCGCTCCATCGGGAGAGCGAACGGCGCCGGCGCCTGATCGAGGAGCTGACCGCGACCCGCGCCGACCTGGCGCGGGCGCAGCACGACGCCGGCGTCGCGGCGGAGCGGGAGCGGCTCGCGCGGGAGATCCACGACACGCTCGCCCAGGGCCTGACCAGCATCCAGTTGCTGCTGCGCGCCGCCGAGCGGGTGCTGCCGGACCGGCCGGAGAC
>NZ_CADEAU010000211.1 GCF_902825405.1 Micromonospora maritima
CGGCCCGGCCCCGGCCGGCGACCGGGCCGCGCCGGAGCGCCCGTACGCGGTGGGGTTGCGGCAGTTCACCGTCGACCCGGGCGGTCCCCGTCCCCTTCCGGTCACCGTCTGGTACCCGGTGGACCGGGCCGCCTCCGCCGGCCCGGTCACCGCCCCGTCCGCCGCGCCGGATGTCCGGGCGGCGGCGCCGGTGGCCGCCGGACGGTTCCCGGTGGTCGTGTTCAGCCACGGCCTGCGCAGCCTGCCCGCGCTGCACGCGCAGCTGACCACCCGCTGGGCCGCCGCCGGTTTCGTGGTGGCGGCGCCCACCTATCCCCGCACCAACCTGCGCGCCCGCGGCTTTACCCGCGACGACGTGCGCAACCAGCCCGCCGACGCCTGGCGACTGGTCCGTCACCTGGTCCGCCTGGGTGCCCGCCCCGGTGACCCGCTCGGCGCGCACCTGGCCGTGGACCGGTTCGCCGCCGCCGGGCACTCCGCCGGTGGCCACACGACGCTCGGCATGTTCGCCGCCGGGCATCCGTCCCCGGTACGGGCCGGGATCGTGATCGCCGGTGGCCGGCCGGTCGTCGGCCTCGTCCGGCCGCTCGCGCCGATGCTGTTCGTGCACGGCGCCGCCGACCGGGTGGTGCCGGAGTCGATCGGCCGGGCCGCGTACGCCCGTTGTCTCGGACCGGCCGCGTTCCTCAGCCTGCCCGGTCAGGGCCACGGCGAATACCTCGGCCCGGGCCGGCCCGGCTTCACCCAGGTGCTGGCCACCACCACGGACTTCCTGCGCTGGACGCTGTACGCCGACCGGGCCGCCCTGCACCGCCTCCCCACCGACGCCACCGCACCCGGCACCACCACCTTCACCACCCGCTCCCTCCCCACCTGACCCCCGGATCCGACGGATAGGTTGCGGGCGTGGACGGGCTGACGGAGCGGCAACTGGACGCGATCCGCGAGGTGGTCGACCTGGCCGACGCGACCGGGACCGAGGTGTGGTTGCGGGGCGGCTGGGCGATGGACTTCCACCTCGGCGCGGTGACCCGCCCGCACGTCGACGTCGACTGGTACTGCTGGCGCCGGGACGCCGAAGGGCTGTCCGCCCGGCTCGGCGCGCTCGGCTGGCGGCCCGACCCGCGGATGCCGGCGGCGACCCAGCTCGACGTGCTCCGGGGTGACGTCGAGCTGAGCTTCGCGTACCTGGACCGGGACGGGGCGGGACGGGTGGTGGTCGGGGCCGGCCCGTGGGCGGGCACCCCCCTGCCCGAGGGGATGCTGGGCGGCCCGTCCGGCCGGATCGGCCGGCTCACCGCGCCGGTGATCAGCGTGGCCGCGCAGATCGAGTTCAAGGAGATGTTCCCGGTCTGGATGCCCGACCGGCCGCGCCGCGCCAAGGACGCCGCCGACCTGGCCCGTCTCCGCGCGTCGACCGGCGGTCACCCACTGCACTGACCCGGCCGGGTCACCCCCGATCGCGAGGCACAATCGAGTTCATGCGCCGTCGTCCCGTCGCCCTGGCCACCGCCGCCGCCCTGCTCGGCGCCGGCCTGACCGGCTGTTCCGAGCCGGCCGCCCCGACCGGGCGGCCCGCACCCGACGCCCCGCCGACGACGAGCGCGCCCACGCCGCGCGTACCCGCCGGGAAGGCGCCCTCGGAGAGCTTCGCGGTCGGCGTACGCCAACTGAAGCTGAACCGCGACGGCGACCGGCCGTTGCCCGTGACGCTCTGGTACCCGGCGGAGGGCGCGGCCGGCGGCGGGGCCGAGCGGTCCGCGCCGGCGGCGGACGGGCGGTTCCCGGTGGTGCTGTTCAGCCACGGCCTCGGTGCCCGGCCGGAGGACTACCAGGTGTTGCTGACCCGGTGGGGGGCAGCCGGTTTCGTGGTCGCCGCGCCCCGCTTCCCGCACACCGGCCGGGGCGGCGACGGCAACCCGCTGGACGTGCTCAACCAGCCGGCCGACGTGTCGTACGTGCTGACCCGGGTGCTCGCCCTCGGGGAGAAGGCGGGCGACCCGCTGCGCGGCCGGCTGGATCCGGAGCGGGTGGCGGCGACCGGGCACAGCGCCGGCGGGGTGACCACCATCGGGCTGTTCACCGCCGGGCGGGACGAGCGGCTCGACGCCGGCATCGTCTTCGCCGGCACGGCACTCGGCGTCGGTACCGCGTTCGCCGGGGCCGCCGCGCCGCAGCTGTTCGTGCACGGCGAGGCGGACGAGGTGGTGTCGTACGCCTCCGGCAAGGCCGTCTACGACGCGGTGCCGTGGCCGAAGGCGATGCTCAGCCTGCCGAAGGGCGACCACGGGCGCGCGCTGCTCGGCGACGGCACCGCGCTGCGCGTGGTCGCCGACACCACCGTCGAGTTCCTGCGCTGGACGCTCTACGGCGACCCGGCGGCGAAGAAGCGCCTGCCCGCCGACGCCGCCAGGGGTGGCCTGGCCACCCTCGACGACCGGCTGTAAGGAAGGGCCCCTTCTTAACGCCTCCGGTAGAGAAGGGGCCCCCTCTTAACACGCCATCCACCTCACGCCGTGTGGTCGACGACCACCTTGCCGAAGACCTCGCCCGAGTGCAGCCGGGCGAACGCCTCGGTGATCCCGCTGAACGGCACCACCCGGTCCACCACCGGGCGGACCTCGTGCTCGGCGCAGAACGCGAGCAGCGCGGCCAGTTCGTCCGGGGTGCCCATCGAGGTGCCGAGGATCTCCAGTTGCATGGCGAAGACCCGTCGCAGGTTGACCTTGGGCTCGTGGCCGGCGGTCGCGCCGGAGACCACGATCCGGGCCATCGGGGCGGCCGACTTGAGCGAGTGGTCGAAGGTGGCCGCGCCGACCGTCTCGATCACCACGTCGACCCGTTCGGGCAGCCGGGCGCCGGGCTCCAGCGCGGTGGCGCCGAGCTCGGTGATCCGCTCCCGCTTGGCGGCGTCGCGGCTGGTCGCGTACACCCGCTTGCCGAGCGCGACGCCGAGCGCGACCGCCGCGGTGGCCACGCCCCCGCCGGCGCCCTGGACCAGCACCGACTCGCCGTCGGCGACCCGGCCCTTGGTGGTGAGCATCCGCCAGGCGGTGAGCCAGGCCGTGGGCAGGCACGCGGCGTCGGTCGCCGACAGGCCGTCGGGCAGCGCCAGCAGGTTCATCCGGGGTACGGCGACCAGCTCGGCGAACGTGCCCTGGTAGTGCTCGGAGAGGATGGAGACCCCGCGCGGGTCGCCCGGGGTGGGCACCACCGGGTAGATGACCACCTCGTTGCCGTCCGGGTCGGTGCCGACCGCGTCGCAGCCGAGGATCATCGGGAGCTGGTCGGCGGTCAGCCCCACGCCGCGCAGCGACCAGAGGTCGTGGTGGTTGAGCGAGCTGGCCCGCACCCGCACGGTGACCCAGTCGTCCTGCGGGTGGGTCGGCTCGGGACGGTCGCCGACGGTGAGCGCGGCGAGCGGGTTGTCGGCGTCGAAGGCCGAGGCATAGGCGGCACGCATGATCGGCACGGTAACAAGCTGAGCGGCCGTTAAGAAGGGGCCCTTCCTCTACCGGAGGCGTTAAGAAGGTGCCCCTCCTTACACCCGTCAGCGGCGCGCGACCCCGTCGCGTCGGGCGGCCTCGGCCACCGCGTCGGCGACCGCCGGGGCGACCCGCGGGTCCAGCGGCGACGGCACGATCGCGTCGGCGGTGAGCGACTCGGCCACCACGCCGGCGATGGCGTCGGCGGCGGCCACCTTCATCGCGTCGGTGATCCGGGTGGCACCGGCGTCCAGCGCGCCCCGGAACACACCGGGGAACGCGAGCACGTTGTTGATCTGGTTCGGGTAGTCGCTGCGCCCGGTGGCGACCACCGCCACGTGCCGGGCGGCCACCTCGGGGTGCACCTCCGGGGTGGGGTTGGCCAGCGCGAAGACGATGCCGCCGGGGGCCATGCCGGCCACCGCCGCCTCGGGGATCTGACCGCCGGAGACGCCGACCAGCACGTCCGCGCCGCGCAGCGCCTCGGTGACGTCACCCTCGCGGCCCTCGGCGTTGGTGAGTTCGGCAAGCTCGGCCTTGGTGCCGGTCAGCTCGCGGTGCCGGCCGATGATGCCCCGGGAGTCGCAGACCACCACCCGCGCCGGGTCGACGCCGCCGGCGATCAGCATCTTCGTCACCGCCACCCCGGCCGCCCCGGCGCCGCTGACCGCGACCCGCAGGTCGCCGAGCTTGCGGTTGAGCAGCGTCGCCGCGTTGCGCAGCGCGGCCAGCACCACGATCGCGGTGCCGTGCTGGTCGTCGTGGAAGACCGGGATGTCCAGCGCCTCGTCCAGCCGGCGCTCCACCTCGAAGCAGCGCGGCGCGCTGATGTCCTCCAGGTTGATCCCGCCGAACGAGGGCGCGATCGCCTTGACCGCCGCGACGATCTCGTCCACGTCCTGGGTGTCCAGGCAGACCGGCACCGCGTCCACGCCGGCGAACTGCTTGAACAGCACCGCCTTGCCCTCCATCACGGGCAGCGCGGCGCGCGGGCCGATGTTGCCCAGGCCGAGCACGGCGGAGCCGTCGGTGACCACCGCGACGGTGTGCGACACCCAGGTGTACGTGTCGGCGAGCGCGGGGTCGGCGGCGATCGCCTCGCACACCCGGGCCACGCCCGGGGTGTACGCGAGGGAGAGGTCCTCCCGGCTGGTCAGCGGCACCGTCGAGGCGACGGCCATCTTGCCGCCGACGTGCAGCCGGAAGACGGGATCAGCGGGGTCCGGGGTGGACGAAGACATGGTGACTCCAGGATCTGTCGATGCAGACGGACCGGCCGGCGTGGTCAGCGGTGGTCAGCGACCGGCGGGGCGGCGGTGCGGGGGTCACCCGGGCACTTTCCGAGCATAGTCACGCACCGGCTCCCAGGATGTGAGCGGGGTCATATCCACCGCTACCCCTGCCGGCCCCTGATCCGGGCCGGACGCGGCCACCAGCGGACCACCACCCGCCCGCGGACGTCGGCCACCCCGTAGGCCCGCGAGTCGTCGGCCACCAGGTCGTTGTCGCCGCGCAGCCACCAGCCGCCGTCGCGCGGCTCGACCGCGCGCTTGACCACCAGCAGGTCGGGACGGGTGCGGAAGACGGCGATCACCACGTCGCCGGGGCGGACCGGCCGGCCGCCGGTGCGGACCAGCACCGCGTCGCCGTGGCGCAGCGTGGGCGACATGGACGGGCCGGTCACCAGCACCGGCACCAGCGGGCCGCGCAGCGCGGGCACCTCGTGTTCGTCCACCCCCGGCACCGGGTTTCACCTCCCGCCCGCTGGAAAGCATCTCCAGGAGTAGTGTCGTCTTGGATCATCGCAAACATCCCATGGAGGACCCTGATGCGCCTTCCCCGCATCCTCACGCCCCGTGTGACCGCCAGTGCCCACTGCGACCTGCCGTGCGGCGTCTACGACCCGGCGCAGGCCCGGATCGAGGCCGAGTCGGTCAAAATGATCTGCGAGAAGTACCAGGCCAACACCGACCCGGAGTTCCGCACCCGCGCCATCCTGATCAAGGAGCAGCGGGCGGACCTGGTCAAGCACCACCTGTGGGTGCTCTGGACCGACTACTTCAAGCCGCAGCACTTCGAGAAGTACCCGCACCTGCACCAGCTCTTCAACGAGGCCACCAAGCTGGCCGGGGCGGCCGGCGCCAAGGGTGGCACCGACCCGGCCAAGGCCGACGAGCTGCTCTCCAAGATCGACGAGATCTCGAAGATCTTCTGGGAGACCAAGCAGGCGTGACGTCGCCCGTCGCGGCACCGACGATCCGGCCGGTACGTCCCGAGGACGTACCGGCCGTCGTCGCCATGGTGCACGAACTCGCCGCGTACGAACGCGCCCCGGACCAGTGTCACCTGACCGCCGAGCAGCTCCACGCGGCGCTCTTCCCGGCCGCTCCGGCGCTCTTCGGGCACGTGGCGGTGGACGCGGCCGACCAGCCGGTGGGCTTCGCCCTCTGGTTCCTCAACTTCTCCACCTGGGCCGGTGTGCACGGCATCTACCTGGAGGACCTCTACGTCCGACCGGCGGCCCGGGGCACCGGCGCGGGCCGGGCGCTGCTGGCCACCCTCGCCGCGATCTGCGTCGAGCGCGGCTACGAGCGCCTCGACTGGTGGATGCTGCACTGGAACCCCGCCGCCCGCTTCTACGCCTCGATCGGGGCCACGCCGATGGACGAGTGGACCCCGTACCGGCTCGCCGGGCCGGCGTTGCGCGAGCTCGCCGCGCAGACGACGCCCGCACCCACCCACCCGGCCGCCTGACCGGGTAGAGTCCCGCACCGGGGGGATGAGGCGTGACTCAACTGACCGGGCAGCCGACGACGGACGACGACGTCGTGCACCTCACCGTGCCCGCCGACGGTGGTTACCTCGGCGTGCTCCGCACCGCGACGGCCGGCCTCGCGGCCCGGCTCCAGTTCGCCCTCGACGAGATCGAGGACCTGCGCATCGCCGTCGACGAGGCGTGCGCCATGCTGCTCGCCATCGCCACCCGGGACGCCGAGCTGGAGTGCCGCTTCGCGGTCACCGAGGATGCGCTCACCGTCGAGGTGACCGTGCCGACCGTGCGCGGGGCCACGCTCCCGTCCGAGTCGTCCTTCGCCTGGAAGGTGCTCACCGCGTTGACCACCTCGGCGGGCGCCCACGCGGCCGACGGTCGGGCCACCATCTCACTGCTGACCCGGCGCGCCGGCGGCTACTGACCGAGCACCGGGTGCCGTGCGGGCGCCCGTCAGGGGGTCGGGTCGCCGAACCCGAGCGCCCGGTTGGTCGGGCCGCTCACCAGCAGGCCCACCATGCCGATCCCGAGCGCGATCAGCGGCAGCCCGAGCCAGCCCATGCCGCCCTCGATCATGAACCAGCCGACCGGCAGCAGCATGAGCTGGAGCACGATGGCCGGCGCGCGGGCGCCGGCCCGCCGACGCGACAGCGCCCCGCCGAGCGCCCAGAGCGCGACCGCGCCGCCGACGGCGAACGCGGTCACCAGCAGCGCCGAGGTCAGATCGGTGGTCGGCGCGGTGAGGTCGGACCAGATCAGCCACACCGCGACCAGCCCGAGCGCCACCGCCTCGGCGCGCAGCAGGAGCACCGCCGCGCGGAGCGGACCGGGGATCGGGTCGGAGTCGATCGTCACGGGCGCCACGATACCGGTGGGTAGTCGCGGTACAGTGCCGCCCATGCGGGCCGTCCTGGTGGTCAATCCGAAGGCCACCACCACCAGCGAACGCAGCCGGGACGTGCTCGTCCGGGCGCTGCGCAGTGAAGTCGACCTGTCGGTGCGCTACACCCGCCGACGGGGCCACGCCATGGACCTGGCTCGGGAGGCCGCCCAGGAGGGCGTCGACCTGGTGGTCACGCTCGGTGGTGACGGCACGGTCAACGAGGTGGTCAACGGGTTGATGGCGGCGGAGCCGCCGACGTTCCGCACCGGGCAGACGTCGGCGGAGCGGCTGCCGGCGCTGGCCACCGTGCCCGGCGGTTCGACGAACGTGTTCGCCCGCGCCCTCGGGCTGCCCCGCGAGTGGCCGGACGGCACCAGCATGATCCTGGAAGGGCTGCGGCTGGGCCGCTCCCGCACCATCGGGCTGGGCCGGGCGGACGACCGCTACTTCACGTTCTGCGCCGGCTTCGGGCTCGACGCGGCGGTGATCCGCCGGGTGGAGCAGGCCCGCAAGCGCGGGCGGGTGTCCACCCCGGCGCTCTACTTCCGGTCGACGGCGAGCCAGTACTTCGTCGGCTCCGACCGCCGGCACCCGGCGATCACGTTGGAACGTCCGGGCGAGCTTCCGGAGACGGAGTTGGCCACCGCCATCATCCAGAACACCGCGCCGTGGACCTATCTCGGCGACCGGGAGATCAACCCGAATCCGGAGGCGTCGTTCGACCTCGGGTTGGACGTGCTCGCGATCCGGCAGCTCAAGGTGGCGAGCACCGCACGCACGGTGACCCAGTTCTTCTCCCGGAAGCCCGACCCGCACGGCAAGCAGGTGCTCCGGCTGCACGACGTGGCCGAGTTCACCCTGCTCGCGGCCCGTCCGCTGCCGTTCCAACTGGACGGGGACTACCTCGGCGAGCGGGAAAAAGTCAGATTTACCTCCGTGCCGGCCGCACTCAGAGTAATCTGCTAGGTCTCGGGTATCCCAGTCGGTTGACGCGGACCCCCCGCCGCGCGGACGCGGTGGCCGCCACGCCGAGGAAGGTGCCGGAAATGTCAGCAACGTCACGCAGACCGTACTATATTGATCCTCGACTGTGGCACGCCGGGTAACGAGAGACTTCGGAAACCCGGACAAATGGGTGGTGAGCCCGCTCACTGTTCGGAGTTTTTCCGAGCGTCACCCTTGACATCGCTGTCGTTCGTGAAAGTATTCACAAGCGAACTCGTGTTACCGGGACATTGCCTGGATATGCTCGTCAGGTTGAGCTGTTCCAGCAGGTCCAGGGGCCCGCAGCCTGCTCACGCAGCGCCGAATTGATGGATGCTGACCGTCACCTATCGGCAATGCGGATGCATATAGGAATAGCAACGAAGCGTTATCTGGCCACCCACTAAGAATGAGGAGTGTTGCCGCCATGGACTGGCGCCACGATTCGGTCTGCCGCGACGAGGACCCGGAGCTGTTCTTCCCGATCGGGACGTCCGGTCCGGCTCTCCTGCAGGTGGAGCAGGCGAAGGCCGTCTGCCGGCGCTGCCCCGTGACCGACCAGTGCCTGCAGTGGGCACTGGAGTCCGGTCAGGACGCCGGCGTCTGGGGTGGGATGAGCGAGGAGGAGCGCCGCGCGGTGAAGCGCCGCGGCGGTCTCCGGGTGCTGCGCGCTCACTCCGCCTGACCCGCACACGCGAGGACGCCCCGGCCGGGATTCCGGCCGGGGCGTCCTGCTGTCCGGGAGCGGTCACCGCGCCGCCGCGTCCACCCGCCGCCGCACCAGATCGGCGATCTCCGGCAGATCGGTGAGCGGGTCGGCGACCGCCACCGCCCCGGCCGAGCGCGCCGCCGCGCGTACCCCGTCGTGGAACCGGCCCGGGGCCAGGAAGTAGGCGGCCACCGCGACCCGGCGGGCGCCCACCGCCCGCAGC
>NZ_CADEAU010000212.1 GCF_902825405.1 Micromonospora maritima
CCAGCGCCAGCACCCGTGCGGTGGCGGCGCCGGCGACGGCCGGGCCGACTCCGACCGGCAGCACCGTCACGCCCGGACCGGTGAGGCCGGCGCGGACCGCCTCGGCCTCGGCGGGTACCGCCGTGACCACCAGCAGGCCGGTCACGCCACCGGCCCCCGGGGATCGCGCCGGTTCTCGTCCTCGGCCGTGCCCGGCCCGCCGACCGACGACGAAGGGCGGTAGATGTGAAAGCCGGGCGGCGCGAGCCCGTCGTCCGGCGTCGGGTCGACGCGCTGGGGGGCCGGCGAGGTGGGCGCCGGGTCGTCGAACGACGTCGGGGCCGGCTCGTCGTCGGTGCGGTCGACCGGCTCGGCCGCCAGTTCGTCGTCGCCCAGCGGCCGGCCGACCAGGTGCTCACCGCGCAGCCGGCCGGCGACCAGCACCCCGCGTACGGCCACCAGCGCGGCCACGGCCGCGGCGACCGCCACACCGATCAGGCCGGTGAACGGCACCAGCCCGAGCCCGCCGCCGGCCACGAAGGCGAGCATCAGCGCGGTCTCCGAATGCGCGAAGGAGCTGGCCCGCAGCCGTTCCGGGATGCGTTCCTGGATCGAGGCGTCCACCGCCAGCTTGGCGATCCCGCTCATCAGCGCGGCCACCAGGCAGAGCAGCGCCACCATCGGCAACGAGAACTTGAGCGTGGCGAGCACCGCCACACCGGCCACGACGATCGTGCCGCTGGACTGGATCGCGGTCGGGCGGTGGATGCGCAGCCGGGTGCCGAGCGCGGTGGCCAGGAAGGTGCCCACCGCGAGCGCGCCGCCCACCAGGCCCAGCGCGGCCTGCCCACTCAACTCCCGACCGAAGAAGTCGGTGGTCAGGTCGCCGCCCTTGATGGCGAACGCGAGGAAGAGCAGCAGGAAGCCGTAGAGCCCGCGCAGCGCCGCGGCGCCGATCAACGTGGCGATCACCAGCCGGCCGGCCGGGCGGCCCCGGCCCAGCGGGCGTTCGCCGTCGCGGCGGCGCATCGCCCGCAGCGGGTGCGGCAGCCGCTCCGGCGGCTCGGAGTCGGCCTTGGGCGGCAGCCGGAGCGAGATCACCATGCCGATCAGGAAGATCACCGAAGCGACCCGCAGCGGCCACTGCGGCCCGAACCAGAACGCGGCCAGGCCGATCGGCGCCACCAGTGCGCCGGCCACCGTGCCGTAGACGCTCGCCCGCGCCCCGACCTGAGACAACCCCAGCCCGTCGGGAAGCAGTCGGGGCACCGCGGCCGACCGGGCCACCCCGTACGCGCGGGAGAGCGCGAGCACCCCGAACGCCGCCGGGTAGAGCCCGAAACCGCCGATGTAGTCGGAGATCAACCAGGCCAGGAAGGCCCGGCCGAGCATGGTGGCGGCCAGGGCGTAGCGGCGGCCGTGGCGGAAGTGGTCGAGCAGCGGGCCGACCACCGGGGCGAGCATGGCGAACGGGACCATGGTCACCAGCAGGTAGAGCGCGACCTTGTTGCGCGCCTCACCCAGCGGCACGTCGAAGAAGATCGTCCCGGCCAGGCCGATGGCGATCAGCGTGTCCCCGGCGCAGGAGAGCGCGTGCAGGTCGAAGAGGCGGACCATGCCCACCTCGTTGCCGGCGCTGCGGGCCCGGGCGGTGCCGGCCCGGCGGGTCATCCACCGCCCACCGTGCATCGAGCCCCGCAGCAGCAGGCGGGTGGCGCGGATGCCGGTGCCGACGGTCCGCCCCAGAAAGGAGCGGCCGGAGCGGGAGGACAGCGCCATGTGTCCCATCCTCGCCCATCTGCTCCACGCTTGCCGCACCACCCGGAGAGAACGACTCCGGGGAGTGCCTGTCACCGTTCCACGGGCATGGGGAACAATGGACCGGTGACCAGGCCCGCCTCCGCCCGCGCTCCCCGGCTCGACCAGGTCTGCGCCGCCGCCGTCGAGGTGGCCCGCGACGCCATCACCGAGGTGGAGCCGACCGACGTCGGCGATCACCTCCAGGCCGTCGCCGAGGGCGACCGGGTCGTCACCCACTACTTCGAGTGCCGGATGGCCGGCTACCGCGGCTGGCGCTGGGCCGTCACGGTGACCCGGGTGCCGCGCAGCAAGCACGTCACCATCTGCGAGACGGTGCTGCTGCCCGGCCCTGACGCTCTGCTCGCCCCGGGCTGGCTGCCGTGGCAGGAGCGGCTCAAGCCGGGCGACCTCGGCCCCGGCGACCTGCTGCCCACCCCGGCCGACGACGAGCGGCTCGCCCCCGGCTACCTGCTCTCCGACGACCCGGCCGTGGAGGAGACCTCCTGGGAGCTGGGCCTCGGCCGGGCCCGGGTGCTGTCCCGCGAGGGGCGTGCCGACACCGCGCAGCGCTGGTACGACGGCGACCACGGGCCGGACGCCCCGATCTCGGCCGCCGCCCCGGCCGCCGCCCGCTGTGGCACCTGCGGCTTCTACCTGCCGCTGGCCGGCGCGCTCCGGCTGGCCTTCGGCGCCTGCGGCAACTTCTTCGCCCCGGACGACGGCCGGGTGGTCAGCGCCGACCACGGCTGCGGCGCGCACTCGGAGACGCTCGTCGAGGCGGCCGAGACGCCCGTCGACGAACTGCCCACGGTCTACGACGACAGCGCGGTCGAGGCCATGTCGGTCAGCCGCGCCCCGGGCTCGGTGGAGGCGGCCGAGCCGGCGGAGCCGTACGGCCACCCCTGACCGGTCAGCGCTGAGGCTGGGCGGCCGCCCGGCGGCGACGCCGGTTGGCGTCGTGCCGCATCATCGTGGCCAGCCCGGGAAAGCCCCACAGGAAACCGGCGAGGCAGGTCCAGAGCCAGTTCTGGTGGCCGTGCGCGCTGAGCCAGTCGCGGAAGAAGAGCAGCAGCACCAGGCCGGCCACCGCCCAGGCGATCAGCCCGGCGACGGCGAACGGCACCATCGGCGGGTCGAGCGGCTCGGGCCGCGGCTGCTGCTCTCGGGGCACCGGTCCAGCGTACGTGATCGTCCTTCCCTGCCCGCCGGGTGATCTGGGACGATGCGCGCGACAAAACCGGTCGATGAACCCGATGAGGACCCGATGTCCATTGCTCCGCCGCCGGATCACGGCACGCCGCCCGACCCCGCGCACCCGCGCAACGCGTTCGACCGCTACTTCGAGATCTCCGCCCGCCGGTCCACCACCGGCCGGGAGATCCGGGGCGGGTTCGCGACGTTCTTCACGATGGCGTACATCGTGGTGTTGAACCCGCTGATCCTCGGCGGCGCCGAAGATGCCGACGGGCGCACGCTGGCCATCCCGGCGCTGGCCGCGGCCACCGCGCTGGTGGCCGGCCTGATGACCATCCTGATGGGGGTGGCGGCCCGGTTCCCGATCGCGCTGGCCGCCGGGCTGGGCGTGAACGCGCTCGTCGCCTTCGAGATCGCGCCGCAGATGACCTGGGCGGACGCGATGGGCCTGGTCGTCATCGAGGGTGTGCTGATCGGCATCCTGGTGCTCACCGGGCTGCGTACCGCCGTGTTCCGGTCCGTGCCGACGCAGCTCAAGACCGCGATCGGCGTCGGTATCGGCCTGTTCCTGACCATCATCGGGTTGGTCGACGCCGGCTTCGTGCGCCGGGTGCCGGACGCGGCGAACAGCACCGTGCCGGTCGGGCTGGGCATCAACGGCAAGATCGTCAGCTGGCCGATGCTGGTCTTCGTGGTGGGCCTGCTGATCACCGTGGTGCTTGTGGTACGCCGGGTCCGTGGCGCGATCCTGATCGGCATCCTGGCCTCCACCGTGCTGGCCGTCGTGGTCGAGGCGATCGGCAACATCGGCCCGTCCTTCGTCGACGGGAAGCCGAACCCGAAGGGCTGGGCGCTGAACGTGCCCGAGCTGCCGAAGCAGGTGGTGGACCTGCCGGACCTGTCGCTGCTGGGCAACTTCAACGTGCTGGACTCGTGGACCCGGGTCGGCTGGCTGGTCCCGCTGATGTTCGTCTTCACGCTGCTGATCACGGACTTCTTCGACACCATGGGCACGATGGTCGCGATCGGCCAGGAGGGGGACATGCTCGACGAGCAGGGCACCCCGCCGCGGGCCAAGGAGATCCTGCTCGTCGACTCGATCGCCGCCGCCGCCGGTGGCGCGGCGTCGGTGTCGAGCAACACCTCGTACATCGAGAGCGCGGCCGGCGTCGGGGAGGGCGCCCGGACCGGCGTGGCCAACCTGGTCACCGGCGTCCTGTTCCTGCTGGCCATGTTCCTGGCGCCGCTGTCGGCGATCGTGCCGTTCGAGGCCGCGTCGACCGCGCTGGTGGTGGTCGGCTTCCTGATGATGACGGCGGTCCGCACGATCGACTGGACCGACTACGAGATCGCGATCCCGGCGTTCCTCACCATCGTGCTGATGCCGTTCACCTACTCGATCTCGAACGGCATCGGGGCCGGTGTGATCAGCTACGTGCTGGTGAAGCTGGCGAAGGGCAAGGCGCTGGAGGTCCACCCCCTGCTGTACGGCGTGGCCGCGCTCTTCGTCCTCTACTTCCTGCGCGGGCCGATCGAGTCCGTGCTGCTCTGACGCTGGTGAGCCTGGTCATAACGCATGTCGTTAGCCAGGCTCATTAGTTAAGCTAACGAGTGTGACGGAGCGGACGGTGACGGCGAAACGCGTGCCACCGGCGCAGCTGGCCCCCCAGCTGCGAGATGCGATCACCCGGCTCAACCGGCGGGTCCGACAGGCCCGGCCGGTGGGCGACCTCACGGTCACCCAGCTGTCGGCGCTCACCAGCCTCAACCTGGCGGGCGCCCTCACGCCACGGGAACTGGCCGACGTCGAACGGGTGCAGCCGCCGACGATGACGAAGATCGTCGCGAAGTTGGAGGAGCGCGGCCTCGTGCAGCGCACCCCCCATCCGACCGACGGACGGCAGGTCATCCTGGCGGCGACCGAGGGGGGACGGGCCGTGCTCGACCAGTTCGAGCGGGCCCGCAACGAGTGGCTGGCCAGCCGGCTGGCCGCGCTCAGCGAGGAGGAACGCGACACGCTCCGGCGGGCCGCGGACATCCTTCAGGCAATCGCCCGCGCCTGACACCGCGTCGCGCGGTTCGCTTCGTCCGTTGTGGATGAGGCGTACCCGACGCGAGGAGGCGCACCTAGAGTGCAGGCCAAGCTGAGCACGATGTTCCAGTCCCTACGAGTCCGTAACTACCGACTCTTCGCCACCGGGCAGCTGATCAAACTGATCGGCGTCTGGATGATGTTCATCGCCCAGGACTGGCTCGTCCTCGAGCTCAGCGACAACTCCGCGACCGCGCTCGGCGTGGTCACCGCGTTGCAGTTCACGCCCGTACTCCTGCTCACGCTGCTCTCCGGCCGGCTCGCCGACCGCTACGACAAGCGGATGCTGCTGTTCGTCGCCAACGCGTTCTGGACCGTGCTGGCGCTCGGGATGAGCCTGCTGGTCCTCACCGGCGTGGTGCAGCTCTGGCACGTCTTCGCGTTCGCCGCCCTGCTCGGCGTCGCCAACGCGGTGGAGACCCCGGTCCGGCAGGCCTTCGTCTCCGAGCTGGTCGGCGTCCCGCTGCTGCCCAACGCGCTCTCGCTCAACGCGGCCGTGTTCAACTCCGCCCGGATCGTCGGCCCGGCCGTCGCCGGTCTCGCCATCGCCGCGTTCGACGTCGGCCCGGTCTTCCTGGTCACCGCGCTCAGCTCGGTCGCGCCGCTGGTCAACGTGGTCCGGATGCGTCCGCAGGAGCTGCACCGCAAGGACCTGCCGCCGGCCGGCGAGCGGGACCAGGCCCGGGTGGTGGACGGCCTCCGGTACGTGGCGCGTCGCCCCGACCTGCTGCTGCCGATGGTGGTCATGTCGGTGATCGGGATGAGCCTGTTCAACTTCCAGCTCACCCTCGCCGCGCTGGCCAAGACCGTCTTCAACACCGGTGCCGCCTCCTTCGGCCTGTTCAGCACCGCGCTTGCGGTCGGCGCGCTGGTCGGCGCGCTCGCCGGGACCGGCCGGCGCAGCCGGCCCTCGGTCTGGCTGGTGCTCGGCGCGGCGATCGGCTGCGCCAGCTTCGGCACCCTCGTCGGGCTCGCCCCGGCGTACTGGATGGTGGTCTCGCTCCTGCTGCCCACCGGGTTCTTCATGGTGTTCTTCGCCCAGGCCGCCAACCAGCGCGTGCAGCTCGGCGTGGACGCGTCCTTCCGGGGACGGGTGATGGCGCTGTGGGTGCTGGTGTTCCTGGGGACGAACCCGGTCGGCGCGCCGATCATCGGCTGGGTGGCCGAGCGGTACGGCGCCGGCGCGAGCATCTGGATGGGTGGCCTGATCTCGCTGGCCGCCGCGCTGCTGGCGCTCACCTGGCAGCTGCGCCGCTCCGGCGCCCGGCTGCGGATGCGGGTGCTGCCGATGCCCCGCTTCTACGTGGTGTCCCCCGGGGCCGAGTGAAAGGAGGGGCCCCCTCTTAACGCATTCGGTAGAGGAGGGGCCCCCTTTTAACACCCGTACCAGTCGGATTCCCGGAACGGGTGGCACCCGGGTGCGGCAGGGCTTAGCGTCGATGTGTGGGACTGGGGCCGGAGCTGCTACTCGCGCTGACGATCCTCGCCGTCTGCTGCCTGCCCGCCCTGATCGCGGTGGTCTTCTGTGCCGACGAGATCCTCGATCGGGTGGCCTGCGGCTGGGCCGACTGGCGTGACCGACGCCAGGAACGCCGCACCATCGCCCGGCTCGACCGGGCCGTCGAGGCCGAGTCGCTGACCCGCGACATCGACCTCACCGAGTTCGACCGGGACGGCCGCCGCCCGCTGGAGCAGCTCGCCACCGACCTGCGCCGGCTCGGCGGTCACCGGCTCGCCGCCGCCGACCGCTCGGTGGTGTGGCACGGCGCGGTCATCGAGGCGTACGACGAGCGGCTGCGGGCCGCCTGCCGGGCCCTGGGCATCGCCGAGCACCTGGCCGAGCTGGACGGCGTCGACCGGGAGATCGAACGGGTACGTGTCGAGGGGCTGCTGCACGCCGCCGGGCTGACCCTGCCCGCCGCGCGGGCGGCGCACCACCAGCGGCACCGCTGACCGGGTGCGCCTCTTCGCGGCGATCTACCCGCCCCCGGCGGCGGTCGCCGACCTGACCCGGCGGATCACCGGGCTGCGGGTCGGCGCCGCCTCCGCCGCCGGCGTCAAGGTGCGGCTCGCCGAACCGGATCACCTGCACCTGACGCTGGCCTTCCTCGGCGAGGTGCCGGACGACCGGCTGGTCGACGTCGAGAGCGCGCTCGGGCTGGCCGCGCAGGCGTTCCGCGACGGCCGGGCCGGCTCACCTCGGCTGCGCCTCGGCGGTGGTGGCAGCTTCGGTCAGGGGCGTTCCACGGTGCTGTGGGTGGACGTGCGGGGTGAGGCCGACGCGCTGGACACGCTCGCCCGGTTGGTGCGCGACGGGCTGCGCCGGGCCGAGCTGCCCCACGACGACAAGCCGTTCCGTGCCCACCTGACCATCGCTCGTCCCGGCGACCGGGTCGCCGACGCCGACGTCCGCGCCGACCGTGAGACCCTGCACGGGTACGTGGGTCCGGAGTGGCCGGCCGGGGAACTGCTCCTGGTCCGCAGCCGCCCCAATGCGGAACCCCGGTACGACCGCCTCGCCGCCTGGCCGCTGTGCGGGGCCCACCACTGACATCCGCACCGTGCCGCCATCCGGCGATGCATGTTAAGCGGGGCCCCCGCCTATACAGGAAGCGTTAAGCGGGGGCCCTTCCTTGCACCTACCAGGCCCAGGCTTCGGGGCCGGGGCCGCCGTTGCCGATCGGGGGGAACAGCTCGTCGAGGCGGGTCAGGGTGGGGTCGTCGAGGTGGACGTCGAGGGCGCCGAGGTTGCGGTCGAGCTGGTCCATGGTGCGCGGGCCGACGATCGGGGCGGTCACGCCCGGCCGGGACAGCAGCCACGCCAGCGCCACGTCGGCCGGGTCCTGGCCGAGGTCCGCGCAGAGCTTCTCGTACGCCTCGATGGTGGTCCGGTGCTCGGCCAGCGCGTCGGCCGCGCGGCCGCTGGTGCCCCGGGCGGCGCTGCCGTCGGCCATCTTGCGGATGATCCCGGAGAGCAGCCCACCGTGCAGCGGCGACCAGGGGATGATGCCCAGTCCGTAGTGCTGCGCGGCCGGGACGACCTCCAGCTCGACGTGCCGGGTGAGCAGGTTGTAGATGCTCTGCTCGGACACGAGGCCGAGGAAGTTGCGCTTCGCGGCCGCGGCCTGCGCCTGGGCGATGTGCCAACCGGCGAAGTTGGACGACCCGACGTAGAGCACCTTGCCCTGGGCGACGAGCGTCTCCATCGCCTGCCAGATCTCCTCCCACGGCGTGGTCCGGGAGACGTGGTGCATCTGGTAGAGGTCGATGGTGTCGGTCTGCAGCCGCCGCAGCGAGTCCTCGCAGGCCCGGATGATGTGCCGAGCGCTCAGGCCCTGGTCGTTGGGCCACTCGCCCATCTTGCCGTAGACCTTGGTGGCCAGGACGACCTTGTCACGCCGCCCGCCACCCTGGGCGAACCAGCGGCCGACGATCTGCTCGGTCACGCCCTCGCCGAGCTTCCAGCCGTAGACGTTCGCGGTGTCGAAGAAGTTGATCCCGTGTTCGAGCGCCCGGTCCATGATGGCGAAGCTGTCCGGCTCGTCGGTCTGCGGCCCGAAGTTCATCGTGCCGAGACAGAGCCGGCTCACCGACAGGCCGGTGCGTCCCAGATTCGTGTACTCCATGGCTCCACCCTGGCACGCGGGCACTTCGAGTGCCTTGTCGACGAGCCAGGGTGGAGCGGAGGATCAGGAGGACTCGCGGGCCGCGGGGCCGCTGCCGAACAGCACGTCGTCCCAGCTCGGGAGCCGCTTGCGCGGCTTGCCGGCGGCGTCGGTGGACTCGGTGCCCGAGCCGCCGGACGCTGCCGCCGGACCGGTGCGCCGGGGCCGGAGCACGGCCAGCGACGGCACGGCCGGGACCTCCTTCGGCGCGTCCGAGTCGTCGTCGAACGCCGAACCCTGCCCACCGCCGAGCAGCGCGGCGGCTCCGCCGG
>NZ_CADEAU010000213.1 GCF_902825405.1 Micromonospora maritima
AGCGCAGCGCGGCCACGGCCGCGTCGGCGCCACCCCGCCAGAGCACGCCGGCCTCGGTGAAGCCGGCCGCGCGCAGCGCGTCGAGATGCCACGCCGCGGGCGGGTTCCACTCCGGGCTGTGCCCGGTCGGATAGATCTGCCGCCGCTTCTCCACCAGCGGCCCGAGCGTCGGGTCGTCGGCCGCCTGCGCCCACCACCCCGCCCAGGACAGCGCCGCCCCGGCCCGGTGCCGGGCGTGCCGCTGCTCCCGGGCCCGCTCGCCGAGCCGCGCGGTCAGCGTCGGCAGCGCGTCGTCGGGCATGTGGTCGGCGTTGACGAACACGCCGCCCGGGCGCAGCACGTCCCGGATCTCGCGGTACAGCTCGGCCAGGCGCGGCCCGTCGAGCCAGTGCAGGGCGGTGGCGGTGAGCACCGCGTCGTAGTCCCGGTGGGGCAGGGCGGCGGCCCAGTCGGAGTGGTTGAGGTCGGCGGTGACCACGGTGGCCCGGCCGGCCAGGGCCGCCTCGGCGAGGGTGAGCAGCACCGGGTCGAGGTCGAGCAGGGTGACCTCGGCGTCGGGCCGGCGGGCCAACGCGCGCAGGCTGATCGAACCGGTGCCGCCGGCCAGGTCGAGCACGCGCGGCGTCCGGTCACCGGCGACCGCGTCGACGGCGTCGAGCATCGCGGCGAAGCGGTGCTCCCGGTCCGGCATGAACGCCTCTTGCTGCCGGTCCCAGCTCTCCTGCCAGGCGCGCGCATCCACATCGTAAGGAGTCATGCCGCTGACGATAGTTACTGAGGCGATGCCTGTCGAGGCTTGTTGCCAGTCTTTTGCAACAAGCTCGGAGCGGTCCCGCGTCCCGGCGGCGTCACCGGCGCGGGACGCCGCGGCATGCGGCGGTGACGAACGGGTGACGCGACCTCCGGCAGGGTCGCGGCACGAGGTCCGGACGGTTCGAGGGGGCGGCATGATCAGGACGATGCTCCGGCTGCGCGCGCGTCCGGGGTGCGAGCCCGCGGTCGGACCGGCCTGGGAGACCGTGGCCGGACAGGTCGGCGCGCTCACCGGCAGCCTCCGGCACGAGCTGCTGCGCGACGCCCTGGACCCCTACGGCTTCGTCGTGGTCACCGAGTGGACCGACGAGGCGGCGCTGCGCGCGTACCGGCAGGGGCCCGTGGCGGCACGCCTGACCGACCTGCTCCGGCCGCTGACCGAGCCGGCCGACCCGCCCGACTACCCGCCGATGCGGGAGGGCGGCGACGGCGACGGTCCGGTCTACGTGGACGTCGAGCTGACCGTGCCACGGGACCGGCTCGCCGAGTTCCACCGGGGCTACCCGGAGGTGGTACGGCGGATGGCGGCGATCCCCGGCTACCGGCGTGAGCAGCTGCTCCGCGAGCCCGGCTCCGACACGCACCACATCTTCGCGGAGTGGGACGGCGCCGCGCCGTTCCTGGACTGGATCGGCGACCCGGCGCACGCCTCGGCGCAGGCCGGACCGATCGCACCGTTCCTTCTCGACATCCGGCGCCGCCTGTTCCACGTCGCACCCGACGGGGCCGGCCGCCACTCGACCACGGGCAGGGAGGCCGACGTGCAGCAGACAACGGACGTACTGGTCGTCGGGGCGGGGCCCACCGGGCTCACCGCCGCCGTCGAACTGGCCCGGCGCGGCATCGACTGCCGGGTCATCGACAAGCAGCTCACGCCACCCGGCCACGCGGACAAGGCGATAGGTGTGCACTGCCGCACCATGGAGATCTGGGAGGAGCAGGGCGTCGTCCGGGAGGCCATGGACGCCGGCATCTGGCTCACCGGCAACATGGTCTTCGTCAACGGCGAGCAGACCCACCGGATGAGCTGGGAGCTGCCCGGCCTGCCGTACGACCACCTCGGCCTGCCGCAGTACGAGACCGAGCGGATCCTCACCGCCCGGCTGGCCGCGCTCGGGGTGCGCCCGCAGCGCGGCGCCGAACTCGTCGACTTCACCCAGGACGCCGACGGCGTGACCGCCACCGTCCGCACCGCCGACGGCGGCACCGAGACGGTACGCGCGGCGTACCTGGTCGGCGCCGACGGCGCGCACAGCCGGGTACGGGAGCGGCTCGGGCTCACCTTCACCGGCGGGCTCGGCCGGTTCCCGCAGCTGTTCATGCTGGTGGACGTCGACGTGAACTGGGACATGCCGGACGGGCACCTGCTGCGGTTCCTGCACATGACCGACGGGCAGATGGACGGGATGCTGGTCTGCGTACCGCTGCGCGGCGCGCACCGCTACCGCATCGCCACCCTCGCCCCGCCCCGGTTCTTCGCCCAGACCGGCGGGCGGGACGCCCCGCCCGGGTTCAGCGAGGAACTCGACGAGCCGACCATCGCCGACGTGCAGGCCGCGCTGGACCGCCTCGCGCCGCCCGGCACCCGGGCGAGCAACCTGCGCTGGTCGTCGGTGTTCCGGATCAGCCACGGCATCGTCGACCGCTACCGCGACGGCCGGGTCTTCGTCGCCGGGGACGCCGCCCACCTGCACCCGCCCGCCGGCGGCCAGGGCATGAACACCGGCATCCAGGACACCTGGAACCTGGCCTGGAAGCTGGCCCTGGCGGTACGCGGGCTGGCCGCGCCCGGCCTGCTGGACAGCTACGAGACCGAGCGGCGCCCGGAGGGCGAGGAGATCGTCGGCCGGGCGGTACGGATGGCCGGCACCGAGGAGGTGGACCGCGCCGACCTGGAACGGCAGTTCCTCCAGGAGATGTCCATGCTGCTCAGCTACGCCGGCAGTCCGCTGGTCGGGGAGACCGTCGCCGACCCGGCCGCGCTCGGTGACGCGCCCCGCCCCGGCGACATCGCGCCCGACGTGGACGGGTTGCGCCGGCGCGGGGTCGGCCACCCGCTGCGGTTGCGGGACCTCACCCGGGGCACCCGGCACACGCTCCTGCTCTACGCCGACGCCACGGCCGACCCGGCGCAGCTGGCCGGGTTCACCGACCTGTGCGCCGACGCGCGTCGCCTCGCCGGCGGCGAACTCGACGCGTACCTGCTGCTCGACCCGGAGGCCGACGAGCCGCGCCTGGCCGACCCGCCGGTGGTGCGCGACGCCGACCGCCGGTTCCGGGCCGGGTACGGGCTGACGGGCACCGGGCTCTACCTGATCCGCCCGGACGGGCACGTCGGGTTCCGGGGCGCGCCCGTCGACCCGGACGCGCTGCGCAAGCACCTGCACCTGATCTTCGGGAGCGCGCGGTGAGCCGGGTGCGCACGGTGCTGGCGATGCGGACCCGCCAGGGGTGCGAGGAACAGTTCGAGGCGGCGTGGCTCACCGTCGCCCAGGAGATCCGGTCCCTGGACGGCTGCCTGCACCAGGACCTGGTCCGCGACGCCGACGACCCGCGCAGCTATCTGGTCATCAGCGACTGGGCGGACCGGGAGCGGCTGGACGCGTTCGGCCGCAGCGCGCACCGGGACCGCCTGCTGACCATCATCCGCGAGCTGCGCGAGTCCGCGCAGCGCCACACCTACCAGGTGCTGCACAGCGTGGCCGGCGAGCCGGGGGAGGGGCGATGACCGACGACGACAAGGTACCGGCCGCCGAGTTGTACACCGAGGCGTTCGCGGCCGACCCGTACCCCACGTTCGCCCGGCTGCGGAACGAACGGCCGGTCTGCCCGGTCGGCTCGCCGCGGTTCGACTCGTGGCTGATCACCCGCTTCGACGACGCGCGCGCCGCGCTGACCGACCCGCGACTGTCCAAGGACCTGTACGGGCCGGACCAGCACTACCTGCGGATCTTCGGCCCGAACTCGGAGGGGTTGAACCGCAACATGCTCAACTCCGACCCGCCCGAGCACACCCGGCTGCGCCGGGTCGTGTCGCAGGCGTTCGCGCCCCGGCGGATCGAGGCGTTGCGTCCCCGGGTGGCGGTGATCGTCGACCAGCTCATCGACAAGATCGTCCCGCAGGGCGAGTCGGACCTGATGCACGACTTCGCCATCCCGCTGCCGATGACCGTCATCTGCGAGCTGCTCGGCGTGCCGCCCGCCGACCACGGACGGGTGCTCGACTGGACCCAGGTCATCCGCACCTCCGGCTCGACCAGCCGGCCGCCGGCGGAGGAACGCGCGGCGGTCCAGGAGGCGCAGCTACGGCTGCACCACTACCTGGCCGACCTGGTCCGGGCCAAACGCGGCGACCCGGCCGACGACATCATCGGCGCGCTGATCCGGGCGGTCGACCAGGACGGGACGCTGACCGAGGCGGAACTGGTCACCACCACGTTCCTGCTGCTGTTCGCCGGGCACCAGACCACCGCCGACTTCCTCGGCAACGCCGTACTGGCCCTGCTCACCCACCCCGAGCAGCTCGAACTGCTGCGCGCCACACCGCGCCTGCTGCCGGCGGCGATCGAGGAACTGCTCCGGTTCGACGGCCCGCTGCCGGTGGCCAGCCCGCGCATCACCACCGAGGACGTCGACTACCAGGGGGTACGCATCCCGCGCGGGTCGATCGTCGGGGTGGCGATCAACGCCGCGAACCACGACCCCGGCCACTTCGCCGACCCCGACCGGCTCGACGTGCGCCGGGTCCGGGGACCCCACCTCGGCTTCGGCCACGGCGTGCACTACTGCCTGGGCGTCTCGCTGGCCCGGATGGAGGCGGAACTCGCGCTGTCCGCGCTGCTGCGCCGGCTGCCCGGGCTGCGGCTCGGCGTCCCGCTCGCCGAGGTGCGCCGGCTGCCGGCCGCCTCGCCGTTCCGCGGCCTGCTGGAACTACCGGTCACCTTCACCGTCTAGCCCGTCCCACCCGTCTTCGAGGAGCAGTCATGGTCTTCCGGAACGTGATCGTCTGCCACATGGTCCCCGGCAGCGAGCAGATCGTCGGCGACGTCTTCGGCCACTACGACCAGGTCACCCGGCCGCAGGACCTGGGCGTCATCGGCCGGTACCTGCTGTCGCACCACGACCTCTACCTCCACGTGATCGAGCGGGAGCAGGACCCGCGGATCTCCGGGCAGACCCGCGGGCTGCCCGCGTTCCAGAAGATCGCCGAGGCGATCGGCCCGTACGTGACCCCGTACCCGCGCTACTGGAAGAACCCGTCGGACTCGGTGGCCAAGGAGTTCTACCACTGGGCGCCCGAGGGCGAGCCGCCGGCGGACACCACGCTCACCGTGATCGTCGGGCGGATCAAGCCCGGCGCCGAGCCGGACGTGGCCCGGGTCTTCGGCGAGTCCGACGCCGGCTCGCTCCCGACCGACCTGGGCGTGACCGGGCGCTGGCTCTACTCGATCGACGACGTCTACGTGCACCTGCTGGAGCAGGAGTCCGCGGCTGCCGAGGCGACCCGGGACCAGCACGGGGACGCCCCGTCGTTCGGCAAGGTGATGCAGGACCTCGGCCCGTACATCGAGCCGTACCGCCCGGACCGGTGGCACGGCCCGCAGGACTCGGTGGCCACGGTCTTCTACCGCTGGCAGGCCCAGGACTGAACCACCCGCGCGCTCCCGCCACCGGGTGGCGGGAGCGCCGAATCCCCCTGCCGGTCGCGGCCCGTGCGTCAGGCTGGACCCGAGGGGTACGGGGGTGTCGGGTGCCGACCAAGGAGATCATCCAGCACGTCGGCGCACTGCTGGACCTGGCCGGGGTGCTGGTCATCGCGGTCGGCGTGGCGGTCGCCACGGTGGTCTTCGCGGTGCGCTGCGGGCGCACCCGGCAGGTGGTGGCGAACTACCGGGCGTACCGGCAGGGGGTCGGACGGGCGATCCTGCTCGGCCTGGAGTTCCTGGTCGGCGGCGACATCATCCGCACGGTCGCGGTGTCGCCCACCTTCACCAGCGTCGGCGTGCTGGCGCTGATCGTGCTGGTCCGGACGTTCCTCAGCTTCTCGCTCGAGGTCGAGCTGGACGGCCGCTGGCCCTGGCAGGGCCGCCCGCCGGTGAGCCGACCGGGCGTGGGCGCGCGGCCGCAACGCTGAGCGTCGTACCGCCCGGGCAGGATGGTCACCGTGCGAGCGCTGCGGATCATCCAGGGGGACGCGACCAGCCCGCAGGCGAAGGGTCCCAAGGTGATCGCCCACGTCTGCAACGACCTGGGCGGCTGGGGCAAGGGCTTCGTGCTGGCGATCTCCCGGCGCTGGCCCGAACCGGAGCGTGACTACCGCGACTGGCACCGGCACCGGGCCGGCAACGACTTCGGCCTCGGCGCCACCCGCCTGGTGCGGGTCGCGCCGGACCTGTGGGTGGCCAACATGGTCGGCCAGCGCGGCATGCGACGCGGCAGCGGCGGGCCGCCGATCCGCTACGACGCGGTGGAACGCTGTCTGGCGGCTCTGGCCGACCACGCCGAGGAACTAAGCGCGTCGGTGCACATGCCGCGCATCGGGTGCGGGCTGGCCGGCGGCTCGTGGCAGCGGATCGAGCCGTTGGTGCTGCGCACGCTGTGCGCCCGCGACATCGCGGTGACCGTCTACGACCGGTCCTGAACCGCGTCCGGCCGACCGCGCTCGAACGGGCAGGTGCGCCGTAGCCACCGCTTCGCTCCTCGTGCATGCCAGGGCCGGAGCCCCTTCACCGTCGCACCTGCGTGCCGGTAGGGTGGCCGGCGTGACGGTGTTCCGGATCGGCGAGGCGGCCGAACTGCTCGGCGTCAGCGCGGACACGGTCCGACGTTGGATCGACGCCGGCCGGCTGCCGGCCACCCGCGACGAGCACGGCCACCGGGTGCTCGTCGGCGCCGACCTGGCCGCGTTCGTCCGCGCCCCGGGCCACCCCGAGCTCACCTCGGCCCGCAACCGGCTGCGCGGCATCGTCACCGCCGTCGTCAAGGACACCGTGATGGCCCAGGTCGACATCCAGGCCGGGCCGTTCCGGGTGGTGTCGCTGATGAGCCGCGAGGCCGTCGACGACCTCGACCTCCAGGTCGGATCCGTCGCCGTGGCCGTGATCAAGTCGACCACCGTGGTGGTGGAACGCGCCCCCGCGCCCAAGGGAAGGACCAACCCGTGACCGCACGGCGGCTCCGCGCCACCCTCGCCGGCGCGCTCGCGGCGGCGCTCGTGCTCGCCGGCTGCGGCGGCGGGACGGACGACCCGGCGGCCGGGCGGAACGGCGGCGGCCCGGTGACCGTGTTCGCCGCCGCCTCGCTCACCGAGTCCTTCACCCGGCTCGGTGAGGACTTCGAGGCCGCCCACCCGGGCACCACCGTCACGTTCAACTTCGCCGGCAGCTCGGCGCTGGCCACCCAGATCACCCAGGGTGCGCCGGCCGACGTGTTCGCGGCGGCGTCCCCGGCGACCATGCAGACGGTCACCGACGCCGGCGACGCGGCCGGCACCCCGTCCGTCCTGGTCCGCAACCAGCTCGTCGTCGCCGTGCCGAAGGGCAACCCGGGCCGGATCGCCGGCCTGGCCGACCTCGTCCGGCCCGGCGTGAAGGTGGCGCTCTGCGCCGAGCAGGTGCCGTGTGGCGCGGCGGCCCGGACCGCGCTGGACGCCGCCGGCGTCCGGCTCACCCCGGTCACGCTGGAGCAGGACGTCAAGGGCGCGCTGGCCAAGCTGCGCCTCGGCGAGGTCGACGCCGCGCTGGTCTACCGCACCGACGTCCGCGCCGCCGCCGCCGACCTGGCCGCGGTCGAGTTCCCCGAGTCCGCGCGGGCGGTCAACGACTACCCGATCGTGGTGCTGCGCGGCGGCGGCAACCCCGACGGCGCCCGCGCCTTCGTCGACTTCGTCCGCTCCGACGCGGGGCTGGCCGTGCTCACCGCCGCCGGGTTCCAGGCCCCGTCCGGGTCGTGACGCCTGTGGCACGCCGGCAACGGGTCCCGGTCGCCCTGCTCGTGCCCGCCGGGCTGGGCCTGCTCTTCCTCGTCCTGCCGCTGGTCGGCCTGCTGGTCCGGGCGCCCTGGACCACGCTGCCCCGGCGGCTCACCGAACCGGGCGTGCTCACCGCGCTCCGGTTGTCCCTGGAGACCGCCAGCGCCGCCACCCTGCTCTGCGTCGCGCTCGGCGTACCCCTGGCCTGGCTCCTGGCCCGGGTGCGGTTCCCCGGGCGGCGGCTGGTCCGCGCGCTGGTCACGGTGCCGCTGGTGTTGCCGCCGGTGGTCGGCGGCGTGGCGCTGCTGCTGGTCTTCGGCCGGCGCGGGCTGCTCGGGTCGTGGCTGGACGACGCGTTCGGGGTGACGTTGCCGTTCACCACCGCCGGTGTGGTGCTGGCCGAGGCGTTCGTGGCCATGCCGTTTCTGGTCATCGCCGTGGAGGGGGCGCTGCGGGCCGCCGACCCCCGGTACGAGGAGGCCGCGGCCACGCTCGGCGCCGGCCGCTGGACCACCTTCACCCGGGTCACCCTCCCGCTGGTCGCCCCCGGCGTGGCGGCCGGCGCGGTGCTCTGCTGGGCCCGCGCGCTCGGCGAGTTCGGCGCCACCATCACGTTCGCCGGCAACTATCCCGGCCGCACCCAGACCATGCCGCTCGCCGTCTACCTGGCCCTGGAGACCGACCCGCAGGCCGCCATCGTGCTCAGCCTCATCCTGCTCGTCGTCTCCGTGGCCATCCTCGCCGGCCTGCGCGACCGCTGGGTCGGCACCTCATGAGCGGTCCGGTCCTGCTCGACGCGCACCTGGTCGCCGACCGGGACACGTTCGGACTGGACGTCCGGCTGCGCATCGCCGCCGGGGAGGTGGTGGCGCTGCTCGGCCCGAACGGCGCCGGCAAGACCACGGCGTTGCGGGTGCTGGCCGGGCTGCACCCCCTCGCCGCCGGGCACCTCACGCTCGACGGCGTCGACCTGGACCGACCCGACCGGCGGGCGTGGACGCCGCCGGAGCGGCGGCCGGTCGGCGTGGTGTTCCAGGACTACCTGCTCTTCCCACACCTGAGCGCGCTGGACAACGTGGCGTTCGGGCCCCGCCGCCGGGGTGCCGACCGGCGTGCCGCCCGCGCCCGCGCGCAGGGCTGGCTGGACCGGGTCGGCCTCGGCGAGCAGG